>DATLAV010000186.1:0-9841 GCA_035527235.1 Patescibacteria group bacterium
ACCATGGCACAGGACGCCCTCAGCGACATCCTCCTCCTGTTCTTCGGCATCGGCGTGAAGATGTGGGATCGGCTCTTCCCGATGGCGTTTCTCCTGATCGTGATGATGCTGGCACCCCAAGGGCTGACAAGCATCGGGGAGAAGCAGATACTGGAACTCCGCTACAGGATCAGGCGATTGAGGGAAAGGATCATTAATAAAACTAGTTAGCAGTTTCAAAAATCAAATTATTTTCATCCCCGCCAAAGTAATCTATAGGCACAATTGATGATAGCCGCCCCGCTAGCGACACACTACCTTCGTTCGCCCTAGATTATGTCGGATGAGTGACTCTTTTATTATCATGGACCGAGTTTCTTCAAGGTTAACTCTATGTCTGTGGGCATTAGGGGAAAATTCATCGTGGGTTTTAACGGCGAGGAGCACAGGCTGCTAAGGGACGGCGTGGTGATTTACGAAGGCAATCGCATCGTCCACGTTGGAAAATCATACAGTGGTCAGGTGGACAGTTGGATCGACGCCTCCGAGAGTCTGGTAATCCCGGGTTTAATCAACACTCATCTCCACGCGGCGACCTCACCGAAGGACAAGAGCTTCCTGGAGGACATAGGAGTCCGCCCACTATACGGGAGCAACCTGGGTGAGAACCTCACCGCTCTCAACATGGCCATGACCAGGGAAGACAGGGAGGTCTACGCAAAATACTCTCTAGTCGAGTGCCTGAGGAGCGGGAACACGACCGTCGTCGAGATAGGTATGGTGTCCGCTCTCGGGGAGGAGAAGACCGTCGAGATCGTCGATAAGATGGGGCTGAGAGCCTGCGAGGGTCATGCCCTGGGAGACGGGTCACTGGCCCGCAGCGGGATGTACAACTTCGAGACGAAGTGGCGCGGACTTGAAGCTGGCATGGAGGGCCTGGATAGGGCAACGGCATTCGCCGAGAAGTACCGGGGGGCCGCTGACGGGAGACTGATGCCCGCGTTCTACCCTGGCTCAGTGATGACATGTAGCGCCGATTTCCAGAAGGAGATTAGGGGGAGAGCCGATAAACTCAGAATACCCATCTCCATCCACGCCGGGGAATGGGTCGTGGAGTTCCAGAACATGCTCCGTATGTACGGACGCACTCCCATCGAGTTCATGCACGACACAGGGCTCCTCGGCCCCAACCTCATCCTGGGTCACTGCTGGGCGATCGCCGGACACCCCCTCGTAGCCTATCCCTCTGTGGGAGGAGGTGACCTCCAGCTCATAGCCGAGGCAGGGGCAACTGTCTCCCACGACCCAACCGTCTTCGTGAAGAGAGGAAACAGGATGCACTCCCATTCACGGTACGTCGCTGCCGGCGTCAACGTCAGCATCGGCACGGACACGGTGCCCCAGGACATGATCAACGAGATGAGAATAGCCTCATACGTCTCAAAGCTCGCTGACTGGGACCCCTACTCCGGCTCTTCACGGGAGATATTCAACAGCGCAACCCTATCTGGTTCCAAAGCAATCGGGAGACCTGACATCGGACGCCTAACCCCAGGAGCTCTAGCGGATATCGTGATCATCAACATGGCGACCCTCAACAACGTGCCCTGCAGAGACCCCATCAGAAACCTCGTCAACTGTACACAGAGAAGCGACGTCAGGACCGTGATCGTGGACGGCAAGACACTGGTCGAAGAGGGCCGGCTACTTCATGTCGACGAGGAAAAGCTGGTCAAGGAGGCCCAGCACTGCGGTGAGAGGATCTGGGAGAAGATACCCGGATTCCACCACTTCCACAGGACGGCGGACGAGGTCTCCCCCCAGTCGTTCAAGCCTTGGGACGGCTGACATTCAAGGAAAACCACGTACCTACTATGGGAAGAATAGAATCTCCCTAGATAGCCAGCTCTCTCCTCTGGAATATATAGAGGGCCGAGAGGAGGGCGACGACCCCAACAGTGGTCAATATCATGACCTCATCCAGAGGGAGGCTCCCAAACTCCAATATCTCGGCTGCGGTGAGATAATTGAAGAGAGACAGCCCCTTGAGGTAGTGTAGGGACTCGACCATGCTCCCGACTCTCACGAGGATGAATTGCCCGATGCACGCGCGCAAGCGGTTCCTGCCAAAGCTTGAGAAGATCGAGGCTCCGAACCAGGAGAGGAAGAAGATCGAACACTTCCTTAAGGAGAATATTCGCTACTACATGCTAATCCAAGAATACGTCTCCATGCTGTTTGACAACTTCATGCAGCAAGACTGGAAGACATAGAACGGATCAGAGTTAAAATGATCAAACGCCCAAGTAGAAGCGCCGTTCTTCGTAGGTGAGAGACATAACCAGGGAACGCAGCTTCGACGAGAACTACCCAACCCTTGACTCCTATAGGAGATACAACCAGCATGGGAATACGGTTAGGAGCTCACCGACCGGATACCAGACCGAGTTGGGTAAGGAGCAGAGGATCAAGAAAGGGCTACCGGGGTTCTCACTACTGGACTACGCCTTCAGGGACGCCGCGTACACTGCAAACAGATCGCCGGTAACACTGAAGGGTGGGAGAAACACGGGCTACTACTCGTGGAGCCCACTAGGGTTCGCACGCAAGCCCGAAGCAATGCCGAGGTGGACGGCCTCCCCCGAGAGAGCTAGCAAGGTCGTCACGAAGGCGGGAAGGTTCTACGGGGCTGTGAGAGTTGGCTTTTGCGAGCTGGATAGGCGGTGGATATTCAGCCACACTAGAGACGGTAGGCCCATCGTCTTCGAGGAAGTCGAGAAGGCGTATGAGGATGATGAGAAGGTTGTGATCCCCGAGAGCCATGGGTGGGTCGTCGTAATGACAGTTCCCATGGACTATGAGGAGACCCTCTACACGCCGACAGCGATGGTGGCCTCAAGCGGAATGGCGTACAGCAGGATGCACGTCCTCGCCGGCACCATGGCCGAGTTCATCAGGGGCCTCGGCTGGAATGCCATCCCCTCGGGCAACGACACCGGCTTGAACGTTCCCATCGCCATCCAAGCCGGGCTGGGCCACGCGGGTAGGATGAACCGCATGATAACCTGGGAGCGCGGCCCCCTCGTAAAAATCTGTAAGGTGCTCACCGACCTCCCCCTAATCCCGTCTCCCCAGGCCCACGACGGGATACTCAGGTACTGCGAGGTATGCAAGAAATGCGCAAAGAACTGCCCAAGCGGGGCAATAGGAGAGGGCCCCATGGGCTTCGAAGCCCCCCCAGGGGCTAATCCCGGCGTGCGTAGGTGGTACTGCGACGAGATAAAGTGCAGGGAGTTCTGGGATGAGGTGGGGACAAGCTGCACCATCTGCTTCAGGGTGTGCGCCTTCTCCAAGAAGCCAGGCCTAATACACGACGCCGTGAAGTGGTTCATAAGGAACGTCCCCCAGCTCAACAGGCTCTGGGTCTGGTCAGACGACCTCCTTGGCTACGGCAGGATGGCCGACCCGAAGGATTATTGGGACTAGACCTAACAGGATCACTGGGTGGGGACGCGGCTTTGGGAAAATGGATCAGAGTCGTAGAGGAGCATGAACCCTCATTCAGTTACTAGGTGAAACTGAAGAAAGGGGAGACGGTGAACGTCGGTGAGGAGGACAACGAGATGCCCGGCTGGTTCTGGTGCACGAACATCAAGGGCCTGGGATGCTGGGTGCCTAGCATCTATCTCGAACGAGATAAGAAAAAAGGAAAGTTGATTACCGACTACGATTCCACCGAACTACAGGCCACCAAGGGGGAGGTAATGAAGTTCATCCACGAGGCAACCGGATGGATCTGGTGCAGGACAGACGACAGAAGAAGGGGCTGGCTGTCCAGAAACAAGGTCGAGTCAATCAAAACACCGACATAATCACAATTCTTATCACCGAGGGATCATCAGAACCATCCAATCCCCTGCGATTTAAAAAAAAAGATACTATATCTGCCTATTTGTCCGGGGCCCTCTGACTCATTTGACTTTCATTAAAACTACACAGGGCAATTCTTATCTCAGATTGGGATGATTTTGATTAAGTCCGTACAATATAATAAAAGTTAGAGAGGGGAAAGGAGGTGGTGCTTATCCTAGATGGCTTCAGGGAGTACTGGAGGAAGCAATCTAGGAACAATAAGGTGTTCCTGATGAGGGACGCCATGCGCGCGCACCGTGAACCCGGGAGAACCCGGTTAAAGGCATCTTGAGACGAGCTCAGAGAGATCGTAGACAGGAAGGCTATTATCGAGGGCTTTTACCGCGAATCGGAGGCTCAGAATGCAAGCAGGGCAACCGGTGACGATCCCGTCCACGCCCATTGGTAATATCTCCTCCATCATTTTTTCATGGGAGATCTTCTCCGTGAGCTCGAGGTCGTAGGCCATCAGACCACCGCCGGCACCACAACAGAGAGCGTGCTCCCTGTTGAGGGCAGGTTCAACAAGTTTGAGACCTGGCACGGCCCCCAGGACCTCACGGGGAGGCTCGTAGACGCCGCAATGACGGCCTAGGTCGCAAGGATCGTGCCATACAAAGTCTCCCCTTAGGCCTTTTAGTTTGAGGCGACCCTCCTGTATCAGGGACTCCATCAACTGCGATGTGTGGAGCAATTGGAAAGACACGGGCACCTTCAACACATCGTAGATCCTGCTAAAGGCGTAATAGCAACCAGCGCAACTGGTCACCATCGTCCTAACTGCCCGCGCCTTCATGTCCTCAACCGTCCTCACCGCGTTCTCCCTCGCCTGATCCCAGAGGCCAAGCAGGTAGAGGATTAAACCACAGCAGCCCTCGCTCGCCCCTAGCAATCCATAGTCGACGCCTGCCACATCGAGCACCTTTGAGGTCGCCTCAACTACCTCAGGGAGCCTATAGCTTGTCGAGCACCCCGTCCAGTAGAGCACCTCGTTGCCTTCGAAGGAATGGCGATCGATCAACTCCTCAAACCATAGGGCCCTGTCCTCCGCCGGCATACCCATGGGATTCCCTTCACCGCGAATATTCTCTACCAGCCTACGGCTCGCAGGTAGATTCACCCCTCTTTTCACGACCTCGTGCCTGGCTCGGACGATGGCATTGTTCACCTCAAGTCCCATGGTAGAGATCTGGTCGTAGCATTGGCCACAGGCTGTGCAAGTGTAGAGGGAGTCGACGACCCTCTCAGATGGCTCTAGCTCATCCTTGAGCAGCCCCCGGGTAATAAGCAGCCTCCCCTTGGACGAGTAAGTCTCAAGGCCGTCAAAGAATCGTGCCACTGTGCAGAAGCCGTTCTCTATTTCCGGCTCCTCACTCAGCCGGTAGCCCCTGTGCCTCTTGAGGAATGAGAGCAGCCAGTCAGGGAGTGATGTCGCCCCCTTGAGCCTTGCTTTTCCAGTCTTATCGAGCTGTTTAAGAGACTTGAGCTTCTTCACCAAGGTCAAGGGGTCGCAGGGTTCTCGGACGTCGAGAAGGACGAAGGGTTCATCCTTGATCGCGTCATCCGTGTTAATAGCGAGTCTCAAGTTGGATGATTTCATCATCTCGGTTAGAGACCTATTTTCCTCTACCTGAAGGAGTCTGACGACTGCGACTGGGGTCCCCCGGTGCATAATACCGAACTCCCCGCGGAAAGAGTAGACGTAGAGGTCCGTTGGATCGGTCAGGATCCTCTTTGGTCCAAACGCCTTCCTCAACCTCTCCAGTAACTCCTGCATGGGGGTGGAGTGCTCGTCCGTTGTCAAGCCGTCCTTCCAGCTAGATTAAACTCGTTCCCTTAAATCCTCGACGGATGAAGGCCCCCGAAAGTGCTATGAACCCTTAGGAAGAAGGCATATTCGATTGCTGATGGTTCAAGGTTGGGCGGGTAGGATACTCCAGATCGATCTGTCGACGGGAAAGGTCTCGACGGCGCCCTGGAGGGAGGAGGCCCGAATCTTTCTCGGAGCTAGGGGTGGGAACGCATGGTTGTTCTTCAAACACAGCAAGGTCAATCAGGACCCCTTTGACTCCGAGGCTCCACTGATCTTCGGGGCTGGGACACTCGCCGGCACAGGACTGATCGGGACCTCGAGGATGGAGGTGACGGGGGTCTCTGCGGCCAAGACGGTGGCTCACTCGTATGGGAACGTTGGGATGGGTGGTTCATGGGCTCCAGAACTCAAGTTCGCAGGTTACGATCACATACTTATCAAGGGCAGGTCCCCTAAGCCAGTCTTCGTCTCGGTGTACAATGACGACGTCGAGATAAAGGACGCATCCAATGTCTGGGGGAAAGGGACGTTCGAGACTGAGGCCCTCATCAAGGAGGAGCTGGATGACCCGGACGTCCAAGTCGCCAGCATCGGCCCCGCAGGGGAGAGACTTGTCGTCCAGGCGACGGTGGAGCACGGTTACCGGAGCGGGACACCCATAGGCGCAACGATGGGCGCGAAAAACCTCAAGTCGGTCGTCGTCAGGGGCACTAAGCCCGTCGATGTGGCTGACCCCGAGGCGATCCTGGAACTCAACGGGAGGGTTGTAGAGTCAGTCAAGGAGGCCCGGAAGCACGGCATCGGGCTCATCGTGAGGAACAAGGGCATGGACGCCTACCTCCAAGGCTTCCTCGTGGGCGACGCGGGGGTCGTCGGCAACTACGAGAGCCACGCGTGGCGGCAGAGATCGGATGTCGAGAGGACATACGAGGAGAACTACATTGGGGAGTACTTTACCAAGAATATCGGTTGCTTCGGATGCCCGTTCCCATGCCAGCCCCTTTACACGGTGCCAGAGGTGGGGGCAGGCATCTGGAGGTGTTATCCCACCTACTGGCCTTGGAAGCTCTGGATGACCGATCTCAAGGCAGGATTCGAGTCGACCAGGCTGATGACTGACCTAGGAATGGATAACAAGGAGATAGCGACCATCGTCTCGTGGTTGATGCATCTCTATTATGATGGTGTGGTCAAGGAGGAGGACTTGGACGGCGTCTCCTTCGAAAGGGGAGACCCCAAGTCTCTCTTCGAGACCGTGAGGAAGGTCGCATTCAGGGAAGGGTTCGGAGACGCCCTGGCTGACGGTCCCGTCGCCTTGGCTAAGAAGCTGGGGTCTAAGGCGATGGATTATCTCTACCACAACCAGGGACTGACAATGAGGACCTTCGAGTTCAGAACCGCGCCTGGAACCGCGTTGGGGGAGGCCATCTCCGCAAGGGGAAACAGCCTGAGGGCGACGACGTATCACGTGGTGATCTGGGACAAGCCCACTACTGAGGGCTACGAGGGCATCCCCGTCGATGAGAGGGAGGTGGCCGCAGCCTGGTCGAAGAAGATGTTCGGCAGCGAGAAGGCGATCATGGCGGCGGAGTACGAGGGTAAGCCAGAACTCCTCTTATACGAGATGAATGGTGCCGCCCTCACCGATGCCCTCGGCTACTGCGCCGCTATGATCAGGCCCGGAAGGGTCGGCGCCCCTGGCTCGCAGCTGGGCGACGCATCGTACTCTTTCGCAGCCGAGAGATTTGCGGCGGCGACTGGACTGCCGATGGATGAAGCTGGATTATTCCAGATTGGAGAGAGGATCTGCAACTTGGAGCGGGCCATCGTGGTCAGGGACGGAAGGGACAGGAGGACTGACAGCCTTCCCGAATTCTTCTTCAAAGCACCCATTCCCGACGGGGATAAGAAGGGAAGCAAGCTGGACAAGAAGAAGTTTGAGAATATGAAGGACAAGTACTACACGTTGAGGGGCTGGGACGTCAAGACTGGACTACCCCGCAGGAGTACACTGGAGAAGCTGGGGCTCAAGGAAGCCGCGGACATACTTGAAAAGCACAAGAGGCTAGGGCCTGAGGAGGCTTAAGGCATGGAGAAGTACATCCAGGTGGACATAGAGAAGTGCGTCGGCTGCAGGACATGCGAGGTCGCCTGCTCACTGAAGAACACGGGCCAGAGCAACCCGACGAGGTCAAGGATCAAGGTGATCAGGTACGAGAAGCCGGGCCAGTTCCACAACTACGTGCCCATGGTCTGCCAGCAGTGCGGCGATCCCCTGTGTATGGAGGCCTGCCCGGTCAACGCCATCTCTAGGAACGCGGAGACTGGCGCCATGGAAGTCAACGACGAGACCTGCGTCGGCTGCCGGGTCTGCACCATGGCGTGCCCCATCGGAGGGGTTAACATGGACCCCGCCACCAACGTGGCCTACAAGTGCGACCTCTGTGGCGGCGACCCGGAGTGCGTTAAGTACTGTGACGCCGAGGCGATCCAGTTTCTCCCAAAGGAGCTGCTGGACCTCAACATGAAGAGAGCCAAGTCAAAGAAGGTCTCGGAGCTATTCGCACTCATGCAGTCACTCCGCTGACCCCACATCTCTGTTTTTAGACGAGAATTATATCTAGGTTGACCGAATAAAAACAGGGGCAACCCTTCAGGTCGACGGCGGTATGAGACTGCTAGTTTAGGAGCGTAAACCGTAGAAAAACGCACTCAGGTATCTATCTTCTCCAGAGCGGCCGCCACTATGAGTGGAAAAATTGTGGTCACCTCTCCGAAGATCGTGCTCGTCATGTTGATCTTCTCACCCTTCAACTTTCCCCAGGTGATCGACTCCTTCAGCGGGGCCCCGCTCAGGCTGCCGTCCTCCACCCTCGCCGAGCTTATCTGGATCGCCGCGTCGACTCCGTCCCTCAGAGTGTTCATGTACTGAGTGTGATGTTTTGGTGTGCCGCCTCCCAAGATTATGGCGCCGCTCTTCTTCGCGTCGTAGACTATGTCGGCGAACAGGTCGAAGTCCTTCAGGGGATTGATGACCAGTCTGCTCCTCTTGGAATACATCCAGAGGGGAATCCCAAGCATGCAGTCGAGGAAACCAGGGCTGAAGATAGGGACGTTCTTCCTAGCAGCGTTATATAGAATCGAGTCCACGTCCTCTAACCTCAGGCCGATCTCCCGGAGTAGCCCGTTGATGGAGATCCCGGTCCTCCTCTCCTCCGGGATCTGGTCCAGAATGGCGCAGATGAAGGCGTCTAGCTCTTGGAAGCCCTCGCTCTCCATGTAGATGTCGTAAGCCCGGTTGATACCCTTCTCGTAAAGCTTCTCGTCATCGACGTTCACCGCGCCAATGAAGTGATGTCTCCCCATTGCCTCAAGGAGGTCGTGGACCATGTTCGAGCCGTTCGTGACGACGGCGTCTACAAAGCCCTCCTTGATGAGATCTGTGAAGACTAGTCTTAAACCGCCAGGGACTAAAGGCCCGGATAAACTGAGGAATAGGGTATAATCTGGGTCCGAGAACATCTCGGCAACGATCTCCACGGCCCGACCGACCCTACCAGCGCCTATAACCCCGGCCTTCAGCATCTCATCGGCGAGTTCACCGACGGTCATTCCGGCGTGTAGGCGCATCTGACCGACGCGCTTCATTCACTCGCCTTCATCTCAACCCTTGACGCGCTGTATCTTGTATCGGCTCATGATCTTCCAGTACTCAACTTCCTTGCCCGCCTCTATCTTCGAAGTGAGATCCTTATCATCAGGAATCCTAACATCGAATATCTCGTAGGACTCGAGGTCCATTAGCTGGAAGGTCGTCGGCGTCGCAGAGACGACCTGTGCGCTGTTCTTCTCGACGATCGGTATCTGGATACTGGTGTCGACGGGGCTGACGAAGCTCTTCTTGCTCCCATCGAAGAGGCTGATGGCGCTGCACCTGAACTTTGCACTGCCGTGCTTCCCGGGCTTGCTCTTCTGGATGGAGACTATCTGACTGGGCTCATCGTCCACAATGGCGTACGAGCCAACCTTCAGATCCCCGACACGGCCCATCTTGTAGGACAAAACATAACACCTCAGATGATTTTCGAACAAGATTCGGGTTGAATTAAGATAAAGGTTATGCCCAAACAGTCAACC
>DATLAV010000187.1:0-6417 GCA_035527235.1 Patescibacteria group bacterium
GGGACGATTTTGGGTCTCTAATGGAAGAGCTGAGGTTAGCGTCGGACGTTTTCGACCAGGCAGTTTATCTTAGGGAGGCAGGGTTCTGCGTTGAAGCTTCCGTTCTCCTATCCGAGGCCCTCCACGAATACGGTGAGGTCGCCTCAGAGGCGTTCGAACATGACGACGAGGATGATCATATCTACGAGAACACCATTGAGGCAATAGAGCTGAGAGAAAAACTTGACAGGGCTGACGATATCTATTCAACTTTGAGAGCGACGTCAGATCTGCTTGCGGAGAAAGGTCTCGATGTGACTCTCCTCGAGGACATCCTGAATGAGACTGCGGTAAGGTTCCTAGAAGTGAGGAACGCTACGGAGGGGAACCACTTTGAGAGGGCAGATGAACTCCTATCAGAAGTTGAGGATCTGTTAGATGATGCATATGATACAATAGAGATAGTGAATAGACCGAAGACATCTGAGAGGGTCTCCATCTTCCTGAACAAGACGAAGGCGAGGATGGGGAAGCTTGAAGATCGAATCATGGAATTGCTTCGTCAGACCAATGCCTCTCAGGATATGATTCTCCAAGCAGAGATGGCCTTCCACGAAGTAAATGCGGAACTTGTAGACATCGAGTTATCCATCGATATCTTGGACTTGGATGACATCTTCGAAGACTTGGACGACATCTTCGATGAGATAGATGATGCTTACGATATACTCGACGAAGAGATTGGGGACGCCGGTGAGATACTGGAGGAGATGGACGAAACCGAGGCTTGGTTCGACTACCTTAAGAGTAGAATAACGGAGCTGGACCGTGCCGGTTACAACGTTAGCGAACTGACCTCTATGCTAGAGAATGCCGAGAACATGTCAACTTCAATCAGGCATGGCTGGGAGCAACGCAACTATGAGCAGCTTGACGATGAAGTCGACGAGCTAGAGGATCTCCTCGATGAGTTAGAAGACATGATACCTGACTGGACAGAAGGCCTCGACGATGATAACGATGATAATGATGATAACAAAGCCGAGGCGGGAGATTCCGGCATTGACGAACCGGAATACACGGAAAACGACGACGGGGAGATAGACGACGAAGGGTCGGAGGAATCAGGAGACATCAAATCGAAAATGGATGGACTGGACTCCTTGGTCCACCTGACCCTGGAAAGAATAAAGGTGCTCGAGGCCAATGGAACTGACGTCACCGAGATAGAGGGGCTGTTGAACATGACCTGGGAGTTACTCGACGAGGTACGGACGGAACTCGACCAGGATAACAACGAGACAGCGAAGCAGATCTTGGATGAGGCAGAGGACCTGTACAGCGAAGCTGATGAAATGACGAGGGATCTATTAGGCGAACCAGACGAGGATGATTCGATCGTCGAGGATGTAGTGGGGGAGGATGACGATGTTGATGAACTGGACGATGATGACGACATCGACGATGATGATACACTCTAAATGCCTATCACTCAGACTCAAAGTTTTTTAGAATACGATATGTAAGGTTGATTGATCTTGCGGAAACTAGGGCTCACACTGTTTTTTCTCATGGCGATGGCACCATTGATATCCCCGGTGTTGGCTGTTGTCGACTATACCCCGAAGAGCTTGAGCCTCAAAGTATTCGCTGACGGTGTGACCGGGGTCGAGTATCGAGTCAGCGTGAACCCGACGCTGGCAAGGGTGAATGTAACAGGGGTCGGCTACCAGATACACAACTTGGCTGTGAAGGATCAAGACGGCGAGATCCTGGGAAGCAGTCTGGTTGATGGGCTGATAGTAGTGAACGCTCTAGGGACTAGGACCGTTGTCATAGGCTACACAACGCCGGGGCTTACCCTGAAGGATGGTCCAGTTTGGGCTTTAGATGTGGAGTTACCTGTAGAGTCCAACATACTTCTACCTGCGTCCGCGACTATCCTGTCCATGAGGCCGATGCCTCTGGGCATTGGAATCGTCGGGGGGGTCACAACCCTCACGATGCCCCCTGGAAATGTCTCGATAGGCTACATCATCGGGGTCGTGGGGACTAAGGAGCACGCCCTCGCGGTGATTAACGACGCCGAAGAGACAATATCAGAAGCTGTTGGCATGGAGGTTAAGGTCGGTGACGCCTCTTCCCTTCTCGAGGGTGCGTGGGAGGCTTACTTGGCGGAAAACTACATTCAGGCCGAGGAGTTAGCGAGAGATGCGAAATCTGAAGCTGAAAAGATCTTGGGCAGCGCCATTCAAGCCTCTTCCGCAATCGACCAGGCTGACTCTGCCGGTCAAGCGGCGGTCAAGGCGGGGAGGACGTCTGGGCTCACTGATGTGGAGGTCAATCTGGAGCAGGCCAGAGCCCTTTATACTCTGGGAGATTACGATGGCGCTGCTGTCCTTGCCGGTGAAGCCCTGGTGTCTGCCGAAGATTCGAGGAGGCCTTTTAATTCAGGTTTTTTCCTGTGGGCGATCCCCTTGGGGGGTGTAGTCGTGCTGCTCTTTCTGTATCTCAGGAAAAGGGAGGAGAGGCCTCAGGAGGATGTCCCAGAGGTCGATCTCGATGCAGTTTTCGAGGCGTATCCTCAGTTGAGGATGGACGAGAGGGAGGCGCTGAGGTTTATAACATCAGCGGGTGAGGGAGTCTTCGTCTCTGAGATAAGGGAGCAGTTCAGTCTTCCCCGGTCAAGCGCTTGGCGCATGGTGCGGAGGCTGGAGGAGATGGGCGTCATCGAGGAAGAGAGGATCGGTCGTGAGACCTTCTTGAGACTTAAGGTTAACCAAGCGGAGTAGCCCTGTCAATAGAATCTCATTTTCTGGCGAAGGATCGAAGGGTAGATATTTAGAATGATACCCTCCTCTCCAGTCCCAACTCTTATCATACTAGAATCAACATCTAATTGGTTTCGAGAAAAAGATGGCGGATAATTTAATAATCGCTAAACGCCCTTCATAGAAAAGCTGGCGCTGTTCGCTATGGATGGAGTTCTCATCGACAATCTTGTCGTCTTCTTTGCAGTGGTCTACTATGCTTTTCTGGCTATAGTATACATTATACGCGCACATGATCTATCGGATTTAGAGTTGAAGCTGGCTCCTGTTTTCAGTGTACAATTGGTTCCATTCGGCATCCTGTGGGTGCTAAACATTCTCAAGGGCGACATAGGTCGAATAATCTCCATAACGCCAATCATCGTCTTTCTTCTCTACGACCTCTGGTATCGACTGATAACTCGGAGAAAACCCGTTCATCACCCCGATCGATGGCCAGTTGGATTGGTTATTTATCTCGTGCTCCTTTTCATCGGCTCCATAGGTTTGAACTGGTACGGTTATATCTTGTCAGATTTCTATGGAAGAATGCTGGTGGTTTCTTTCTTCGTCATGATGAGTTCCTTCGGCTACTATCAATATCGTTATCAGAAAGGCAAGAAGGGCGAAACAGCATTGAAAGACTAGCAGATGCCGACCTGTCTCCATTTTGCCAAGTCTCATCCCAACATGAACCAAGTATCATCTGTGGGAGAGGATATTAATGAGCCCGCAAGGATGACTATCTCTTGAGAACAAGGTGGATCACATCAGTTTCCGGCGGCACGCCGCCGAGTTCATCCGCAGGTTCAAGGGCCATGCGTTCGTGGTCGGCCTCGTGAGCGCACTATGGTACCTCCTCAGAACCGGGAGGAAACCCTCCAGGGCAGGCTACCCCTGCCAGGTGGTGGCGAGGGCCAACGGCGAGGTCTGGATGGCCATCTACGTCATACCCGTCCTCACCTTCATTCCTAGGAAGGCCTTGACGCTGACGGATAGGAGGAATCTTATCATACTGGCCTCCTTACTCCTCATCGTCTCCGGGGCCGGTTGGTGGTACGTCAACCGTCCGGGCCCTGAAGCACCGGAGGAGAGCGGCATCGGCTCCTCCCTGACGGGCAGGCTGGCATCCCTCTCCCCTGCCTCAGATATCTTCGTGGTGAGCGGCACCACCGGCGACGACGACGGCGTCCAGAGGCTCTTGGAGCTCATGGGGGGCAGTGGGACGCCCTTCTACATCTCCGAGGGGCAGGGGATCTCCTCAGGCCCTGGCGGTCTCATAGCCAGCGACGATGTCGTCCTGATCAAGGTCAACTGCCAGTGGGACGAGAGGGGAGGCACGAACACCGACCTCGTGAAGTCCCTCATCCAGGCGATTCTCGACCACCCCGATGGATTCAGCGGCGAGGTCGTCGTCGCCGACAACGGACAGCGGCAGTACGGCTCGGGGGGCGGTGGTGGCAGCCTCGACTGGGCAAGGAACAACGCTGTGGACACGTCCCAGTCCATCCAGGACGTCGTGGACTCCCTCGCCCAAGACTACAAGGTCTCGACGTACCTCTGGGACGAGATCACGACGACGAGGGTGGACGAGTACTCAGAGGGCGACATGGGGGACGGCTACGTCGTGAATGCTACGGCCAACCCGAGGACCGGCGTCATGGTCTCGTACCCCAAGTTCATGACGGAGCACGGCACCTATCTGAGCTTCAAGCAAGGAGTCTGGAACCCCGAGACCGAATCCTACGGCGACGGCCTGAAGGTTATCAACGTCCCCGTGCTGAAGACTCATATCATCTACGGCGTCACCGCCTGCGTCAAGCACTACATGGGGGTGCCCTCGGACAGGCTGACCGCCGGATTGGGATCCAGGACCCACGACACCATCGACGACGGCGGGATGGGCACCCTGATGGCGGAGACCCAGCTCCCCACGCTGAACATACTAGACGCCATCTGGGTCAACGCCCAGCGGGGGAGTCAGACCGGCCCGAGCACACCTTATCAGAGGGCGACCCAGGTGGGCGTCATCGCGGCCAGCACCGACCCCGTCGCCCTCGACCACTGGGCCTCGAAGAACATCCTAATGGGGGCCGCGCCCGAGGGTGACCCGTCGGCAATAGATCCAGACGGTGTCCGGGCCGGGTCCTTTGGCGACTGGCTCAGGCTCTCCATGGAGGAGATCGTGAGGGCCGGCCACCAGGCCACCGTGGACGAGGAGCGGATGAACGTCTACGTCTCCAGGTGAACCTGGCACTGGGGTTATAAGCGGCTGAAGCGGGTTAATTAACGATCCCAATGGAAGTTCTTGAAGCGATCAGGACCCGCAGGAGCATCAGGAAGTACAAGCCCGAGCCCATGCCGGACGGGGACCTGGAGAAGATCATGGAGGCGGCCCGCCTCGCCCCCAGCGCCGGCAACAAGCAGCCCTGGCGCTTCGTGGTCGTCAGGGACCCGGAGACGAAGGTGAAGATGGGGGAGGCAGCGCGTAACCAGACCTGGATATCGGACGCGGGGGCCATCGTCGTCGCCTTGGCGATGCCGAAGGATCACCCTGAGGTCTACGCCCAATGGGTGGAGAGAGACGTGATGACCGCCGTGGAGCACATGGTTCTAGCGGCCTGGAGCCTCGGCTACGGAACCTGCTGGATCGGGGCCTTCTACGAGGACAAGGTGAAGGGGCTGCTGGGGATACCTGAGGAGATGACGGTCATCAACATCCTCCCCATCGGGGTGCCCGACCAGAGCCCCGAGGCGAGGGGCAGGAAGCCCGACTCCGAGATATTCCACGACGGCAAGTACGGCGTACCGATGAACGCGTAAACGACCTCTATCCCCCCTCTTTTTTCCGGGGATGGTGACCGTGGCGCCCGAACAGATGGCGACGGCTTCGAAACTCGACGACGCATTCCTCAAGAATGCACTCTTGACGGCTCCCGAGATGATGGCAATCCGAGACGCATATGCCGAAATACAGCCAAAATGATTACCCCACACGCGTAGCGAGAGTTAAGAGCACGCAGAATAAAATATTATATTCATTTCGCATAATGTATTTGCGCGCGCAGGAAAACCAAGTAAACCGTAGGATTAAGCAATGTTCAAAGCTTCCCGAGAATTTCAGGTTTTTACTAAACCGATCGGCGCCATCTGCAACTTGGACTGCCGCTACTGCTACTATCTGAAGAAGGAGCATCTCTACCCAGAGGGCGAGGCGTTCCGCATACCAGATAAGATTCTGGAGGAGTACATCGTCCAGCATATCGACGCCTCCCCAGAACCAGTGGTCAGGTTCTCCTGGCATGGCGGGGAACCGACCGTCCTGGGCTTGGACTACTTTCACAAGATTGTGGCGCTGCAGCGCAAGCATCGGCCCCCTAACCGGCGCATCGCCAACGGTATTCAGACCAATGGAATCCTCCTCGATGAGGACTGGTGCCGTTTTCTTGCTTCGGAGGGTTTCGCCGTTGGACTCAGCCTGGACGGTCCCCGGAAGATGCATGACCGATTCCGCGTCACCAAGGACCAGAAGCCCACCCACGAGCAGACTATGCGGGGTTATAGACTCTTACAGGAGCACCGGGTTTACACCGATATCCTTTGTGTGGTGAACGCGCATAATGTCCGG
>DATLAV010000188.1:0-2818 GCA_035527235.1 Patescibacteria group bacterium
CGAACGGCGCGTGGGCTATGAAGTCGACGAGGAGGCTCTGTGTGCCGCTGGCCTGCCCCACGAGCTCGGTCACCCAGCCCTGGAGGGCTCCATAGTCAATAGCGATGATGTTCTTGTAAGCGAGATACTGGAGCCCCAGGAACGCCATTCCTATTATCACAGCGACCATTTTAGCCGCTTTTTTCAAAGCCCAGCCTGCTAGGAACCCGCCTATGCCGCCGACGCCTATTTCTCCGGCTAAAGGAGTAAGGATATTTGATAATTCAAGCATCTCGAATAAAGTAAGTAAAAAAGAAGTATTTAAGAAGTAGGTTTAGTTATGGCTGATGGTTGTCCCCGTCTCGCCATTTAGGGCGTCCACGGCCTTTGCCAGCGAGGTGATGATGGCTCTCTCCCCCCCATCCTCGACGAACCTAGTGCAGGCCTCGACCTTCGGCCCCATGCTGCCAGGGAGGAAGTGGCCCTCCGCCATGTATCTCTTCGCCTCCTCGAGGTTCATTTGGGCGACGGGTCTCTGGTTTGGCTTCCCGTAGTCGAGCATTACGCTGTCGACGTCCGTAAGGATGAGGAAGATTTCAGCTTCGACCTCATTGGCGAGGACCCCTCCCGCCCTGTCCTTGTCGATGACGGCGTCGACACCCTCCAGCTTCCCGTCCTGGGTCCTGATCACGGGAATCCCTCCGCCGCCGGAGGCGATGACGATCATTCCGGCGTCCACCATCTTCTTGATGGACTTTCCCTCTACTATGCCGAGGGGTATCGGGGAGGGCACGACCCGCCTATACGGGCGGTCGTTGTTGGGCCGCACGACCTTGATTGTCCAGCCCTTCTCAGCCTTGAGCGTGTTCGCCTCGTACTCGGTGTAGAATGGGCCCACAGGCTTGTGGGGGTCGGTGAAGTCCGGGTCGCCTCGGTCAACGAGGACCTGCGTCACGACTGTGACCACCTCCCAGCCGTCCTCCCCCAGACGGTTAATGAGGTTCTGCTGCATCATGTACCCGATCTGGCCCTGCGTCATCGAGCCCAGCACGACGAGGGGCTGGGCGGGCACTATGTCCTGGGCCTGCTCCTGCTGGATCGCGAGGTTCCCCACCTGCGGCCCGTTCCCGTGAGTTATGATTACGCCGTACCCCGCTCGGGCTATCTCGGCTATCTGTCCACAGGCCGTGGCCACGTTCCTCATCTGTTCCTCTACGGTACCCCTCTCATCGGGCTGTTTGATGGCGTTGCCCCCGAGGGCGATCATGACTTTCTTACCCATATCCGACACTCCAAGCACGGGAGGAGTTTCTATCGTTTAGAAGCACTTAAAATATTTGCGTATGGTCCCATGCGCTTCGATTAGTCGTCCCCTCTTGATATGGGGAACGCTTGCCCCCTGATGAAGACCCATCTGTGATCGGGCCAGACCCACGTCCAGAGGAAGAGGGGATTGGGGACCACCATGAAGACCCTGTCGGATATCCTCTCAAGCTCCTTGATGAGTGAATGGGGGTCAGGCACATGCTCGATGACGTGACAACAGACTGCGGCCCCGAAGTGCTTCGACGGGAACGGTGTCGGAGCCGGTGAGGGCTCGATGAGCTGGAAGTTGGGAACCGTCCTCTCGACGATGTCGACGTTCACGTTCCCGAAGCAGGTGTCCTCGCACCCGTAGTTCAGGACGGGCTTGCCCACGGAGGCGGCGTAGACACGCGCCTGCTTGACGGCGTGCATCCTCTGGGCGACCTTGAGGAGGTTCTCGATGTGGACCAGGAAAGAAGCTGCCAGGGAGGCGACCCCGAGAAGTAGGAGCCGGCTCAGCTTCATCCTGTATGGATACATTATAAATGAGAAGATGGTCCGCTCCGTTTTTAAACCTTAGATCGCCTCTTCCCGTTCTAGACTCTTAGAGGGCTCTGGCTACCTACGCCTTATCTCTCTGACGCTGTCCTCGGTGCCGATGTACGCGATGTCCGCGTAGCCCAGGAAGAGCCCCGTCTCCAGAACCCCGGGTATGCCCCTAAGGTCCCTGTCAAGCTTCGCTGGGTCGTTCATCGCCCCGAAGTCAGCGTCGATGATGAAGTTACCGTTGTCTGTGATGACTGGGCCCATCTTCCCGCTACCCACCCTGACGACGGGGGAGGCTCCGAGGTCACCGATTCGCCTCATCGTCACGGCTCGGGAGAACGGCAGGACCTCTACAGGAAGGCTGCAACCGTCCCCCAGCCTCCCTGAGACCTTCCTCTCATCGGCGATGATGATGTAGCGTTTCGATGCTGAGGCAACTATCTTCTCCCGCAGGAGGGCTGCGCCTCCGCCCTTGATTACGTTTAGCCCACTGTCGATCTGATCAGCTCCGTCGACGGTCAGGTCTATCTCAGGATGCTCGTCCAACGTCGTCAGCGGGATCCCTGCCTCCACGGCGTCCGCTGTTGACTGGTGGCCTGTGGGGATGCCCAGAATGTCATGAAGCTCCCCCGATCTAAGTCTCGCGCCGACGATCCCGATGTAGTGTACCGTCGTGGTGCCACTTCCGAGGCCTATGACTGTTCCGCTCTCCACCTGGGAGGCCGCGGCCTGAGCAGCCCGCCTCTTAGCGTCGTTGACCCAGCTCATGGGATTTCCGCCCTCAGGCCTCCATCTCGAGCTTCTCCAGCTCTTCCAGCTCCTTCAGGACCTCCATTCGGAGCTGCTCCAGCTTCTGCTCGACGTCAGACCGGGGTCTGGGGGCCTGGGGCTCCTTCTCATCCTCTTCGGGCTCTTCCTCCCCTTCCTCGGGTTCAGGTTCGAGCTGCTCCTCCCTTCTCGGGGGCCTCCTCCTTGTCGGCGGCGGCGC
>DATLAV010000189.1:0-3721 GCA_035527235.1 Patescibacteria group bacterium
CCTTCACGGTACCATCGTCGACGAGAAAGGAGAACCCATATACATGGTAAAAGTAACCGCGACCACTCAGACGGGCGGCGTCGAAGAGACGAAGTACACCAATGAAGACGGGTACTTCCGGATGAACCTCGGCGGCAGCTACACCCTCGTCTTCGAGAAGGAGGGATACGTGACCAAGGAGAGAAGCGTCCAGGTAACCGTCGCTCCGACCGATAACCCAGACAACGACGCCGTCAAGATGGGTGAGATAGTCCTCGTACCCACCCTCGCCCTCTCTTCCACCGTCGTGAAACGTGTGACGAGCCCCGGCAACACCCTGCAATTAACCTTCACCATAATCAACAGGGGTGACGACACGGAGGCCGTGGTGTTCTCCGTCTCCGAGCCCGAGGGCTGGACAACACGTGTACTCGACTCCCTGGGAGAGATAGAGTCGGTCCTCCTGTCACCGGGGAACGAGAACTTCATCCTCGAGATCAAGGTCCCGCTTACGGCCAGCGAGGTTGAGACTGTCTCGCTCAAAGCGACCGGCAGCTCTCAAGCCCAACTATGCTTCACGATAACCCCGAGAGTATCGGAACAGGACATCAAGCTGAAATCCACCTACATGTCCATCTCAGAGGAGCTGGGCCAGTCCATAAGCCTCCCCCTCACCGTCTCTAATGTGGGGGAGGTGGACAAGACGGTGTCCCTCCAACACGAGGTCCCGGAAGGATGGTCTCTCAGCTTCAGAACGGCGTCAGACATGGTCGTCAAGACGCTTCTCCTCACCTCCGGCGAGACCGAGAACCTTAACATCGAACTGGAGTCCCCGGAGGACGCCGCCATAGGAGACTACTACATAGTCGTAAAGGCAGTCGTCGACGGCGTCGTCTTCGATTCACTGGGATTCGAGGTAAACCTGCGGGAGGCAGTAAGCGAGCTGGAGGTGATAAGCAGCTACTCGGAGGTGACCGTCGAGGCGGGCAGCTCCATCACGTTCCCCATAGCCATATGGAACAAGGGAGAAAAAGATGCCCTAGCTCTCCTCGTGGTGCCCACTGCGCCAAGCAACTGGAAGACGACGTTCATCTCAGACGACATCGAGGTGTCAAGCATCCTCGTGGAGGCCGGGGAGTCGACGACGGTGAAGCTGCGGGTCACGCCGCCCAACTCCGTCGAGACCGGGTCCTACGAACTCGTGGCGTTGATCGGCGCCGGGGATGGCTCCCAGACGCAGCTCCCCTTCGTCATCAACGTCGCGGGTTCATACGAGCTGAGCCTATCCCTCTCGACGCTTTACACCACTGTGAACATCGGGGAGTCTCTCACCTACACCGCTAGGGTAACCAACAACGGGCAGACACCCGTAACGACTCTCTACCTGGAGGCGGTGATCCCCGACGAGTGGGAGGCGACGATAACCCCTTCACAGGTCTCGTCACTGGCACCCCGAGCTTCAGTCACCTTCACCATAGAGGTGAGCACCCCCGCAGACACATTAGCCGGCGACTACATGCTCACCATGAAGGCTTACAGCGACCAGCTGGAGTCAGGCGAGATCGACCTGAGAGTGACGGCCAAGGCCTCCAACACATGGGGCCTCATAGGCTTCGGGCTGGTAGCAGTAGCAATAGTCGGCGTATACTTAGGCTTTAAGAGGTTCAAAAGGAGGTAGATTGAATGGAAAACGTAGTAGAGACACACCAGTTAACTAAGGCCTACGGCGAATTCGTGGCGGTCAACGAGCTTGACATGGAGATCAAGAGAGGAGAGATCTTCGGTTTCCTGGGCCCCAACGGCGCCGGGAAGACGACCACCATCCTGAGGCTCATGGGCCTATCCGTGCCCACCAAGGGCACAGCCATAGTAGCTGGACATGACATTGTGGAGGAGTCTAGGGAGGTGCGCACAGTCGCCAGTATCCTCCCCGAGTACAGCAGTCTGTACGGCGGTCTTACGGCGTGGGAGAACCTGGACTACATTGGGAAGTTGAACGATCAGCCCAAGGAGGAGAGGGAGGACAGGGTCGCTGAGATGCTGGAGATCGTCGGCATGAGCATGTGGGCCGACACCAAGCTGGAGTCATTCAGCCGGGGCATGAAGCAGCGCGTGGGCATAGCTTCCGCGTTGATGAAGAACCCTCAGATAGTGTTCCTGGACGAGCCCACTATAGGGCTTGACCCTGTGGCCACTAAGGAGGTTCGTGAGCTCGTCCTGAAGCTCAACAGGGAGAAGGAGCTCACTGTGGTCTTGGCCTCTCACCTGCTCCACGAGGTCCAGGTGACCTGCAACAAGATCGGGATCCTCAACAGAGGTAAACTGATTCTACTCGAGTCCATGGAGAACCTGAACCGCGTCATGTCCGGCGGCGAGGACAGGCGCATCGAGCTTAGGCTCACAGAGACGACGCCCGACCTCATAACGGACCTGAAGGCCGTGAACGGGGTGAAATCGGTGACCCAGGAGAACAACGCGCTCTACGTCTACGGCAGCGTTGACAGCGACTTGGAGGTCTCCAAGACTATAGTGAGTCACGGAGCCTACATCCTGATGATGAAGCCCCGGGAGTACACCCTTGAGGAGATATTCATGAAGTACTACAACCAGGAGGTGGCAGGGTAATGGCCGGAACCATGACCGTCGCGTCCAAGGAGCTCCGAGACCAGTTCGGCAGCAAACGGTTCCTCATACTCTTAGGGCTCATAGTGGTGCTAGGATCTCTATCAGCCTACCAGGGAGTGGACTACATCCGAAACAACGTGGGCTCAAGCTTCGTCTACATATTCTCGGGGGCCAGGATGAGCTTCAGCTTCATCCAGATCATGGTCTTCTTTGGGCCCATCCTGGGCCTGGCCCTGGGCTTCGACTCCGTGAACAAGGAGCGCACCAACGGCACACTGTCCATGGTGCTGGGGCAGCCCATATACAGGGACTCGGTCATCAACGGCAAATTCATAGCAGGAGCCGTGGCTCTCATCACCCTGGCCTTCAGCACCATAGCCATCATGTGTGGCATTACCATACCGATGCTGGGCTTCGCCCCCACCCTGGAGGAAGCGCTGAAGATCGGGGCGCTGACCATGCTCACCACAGTGTACCTGCTGCTCTGGCTCAGCCTAGGCATCCTCTACTCGGTGGTGTTCAAGAGGACGTCCACCAGCATACTCTTCAGCATCGCCACCTGGATGACCTTCAGCATAGTCCTCAGCATCTTAGCGGCGGCCCTCTCCTCGGCCTTGGTCCCTCTCCCCGCCGGTGACTTCATAGGCATACCTGTCGCACCCGGCGGACAAGGTGGTCAGGGCGAACAAGGCGGGCAAAGGTTCACCATCTCCCCCGAGTACATGGAAGCTATGCAGGAGAGACAGGCTCTCCAGAGTGCTATACAGAACCTGTCGCCTACGCATCTGTACCAGATCACCGCTTCATCCATCTTGGGGGTCTCTTCCTTCGGGTTCAGGAGGCAGGAGTTCGCCAGGACCGCCACCCTGCCGGAGGCCCTAGCAAACAACTGGGCCAACATAGCGGTGCTCGCCGTCGTCATGGTGGTCGCCTTCGCGGCGTCCTACATGGCGTTCCTGCGCATCGAGATAAGGCCCGGGGACTAGTTCTCCCCTTCTCTCCTTAAACTCTCCTATCTCTAGATGTCGGCCCTCGTTATCAGCGTAAAGCGGTCGAACCTGTATCTCCTCACCTTGACGTCGTAGTTGACCGCCACCGACCTGCCCTCCGTGAAGTC
>DATLAV010000190.1:0-28059 GCA_035527235.1 Patescibacteria group bacterium
TGAGGCCGTCTGGCTTGCATCCAACGACGTCGTGGTGACCACCTTCGGGGACATGTTCCGTGACCCGGGCACCGAGCTCTCCCTCGAGGACGCAAAGAGCAGTGGAGGTGACGTCAGGATCGTCTACAGCGTCAAAGACGCCGTCGCCATGGCCCGAAAGGAGCCCGAGAAGGAGTTTGTCTTCTTCGCGATCGGCTTCGAGACGACCACGCCCATGAACGCCGTGGAGATCCCCAACTGCTCTAACAACATGAGCTTCCTGGTCAGCCACAGGATCATCCCCCCGGCAATGGAGCTCCTCGCCAAGATGGAGGACATGCAGGTGGCCGGCTACCTGGCCCCCGGCCACGTCTCCACGATCATAGGCGCCAACGCCTACGAGATGTTCCCCAAGGTATACGGCATTCCGACCGTCGTAGCCGGGTTCGAGGCCATGGACGTCCTGATGTCGGTCTACATGATATTGAGACAGCTGAAGGAAGGGAGACCCGCCCTCGAGAACGAGTACGTGAGGGCAGTCTCGGACGAGGGAAACCTGAAGGCCCAGGAGGCCATCGCGCGTACCTTCGACCTCGTGGACGGCGCCTGGAGGGGGATCGGAGTGGTCTCCGACTCGACACTCAAGCTCAAGGATGAGTTCTCGGACAGGGACGCTCGTGTCAAGTATGATATCGAGGTCGGCCCCAGCAGGGACATCTACCCTGGCTGCAGCTGCCATCTCGTGATAATTGGTAAGATCACCCCAGACCGGTGCCCCCTCTTTATGAAGGCGTGCACACCGGAGAGGCCAAAAGGGGCCTGCATGGTCAGCGTCGAGGGCACATGCAGGATCTGGTCATTGAACGAGTCATGACGCCCTGAATGAGGCGACGACGGCCTGCCCCAGAGAGACGCCGCCGTCCCCGCTGGGAACCTGCGTGTGCCTTAGGAACCTGAGCCCCCGCGCCTCGACCCGCTCCCGTATCACCCGTGTCAGCATGTCGTTGTATGCGACGCCACCCGTGAAGCCTATGGTCCCGATGCCACTTCTCTCCGCCGCGGTCAGCGCCATCTCTGAGAGTCCATAAGCCAGGCTCCTCTGGAACGCTCTCGCCAGCTCTCCCCTGCCATGTCTGCCCATGAGGTCAAGAGTCCCAGCGACCATCTTCGACGTCTTCAACGTCAGCTTGCCTCTGTCTTCGGAGATCTCTATCGGGAGCTCTATGGCCTCATCAGCGCCATAGTATGCTGCGGACTCGAGCTTCATCGCGCCCTCGCCCTCGTAGGTCCTGCTGTAAGAGATGCCGAGCAGGCAGGAGACGGCGTCGAGGAGCCTTCCCGCGCTCGTCGTCTTGGGGGTGTTGATACCCTTGCTTATCTGATCGAACACAATGTCCACTTCAGACTCACCAGCTGCGAAGCCGTCCAGATATTTACCGACGAGAAGCGCCCGGAGCTCTCTCATTGGCATCTCGCTGTAAAGAATGCCCTGGAGCATCCTCCCGTATCTGTAGGCAGAGAGGTCCCCTCCGGGCATGGGCTGCGGCTCGAGGTGGCCCACCCTCTTGAAGCCCCTGTAGCCCCCGATGAGTATCTCGCCGCCCCAGGGGGTGCCGTCGCTTCCGTAGCCGTACCCGTCGCAGTCGACGGTCACGATCTCCTCGTCTGCTCCGATCCCTGACTCCGCCATCAATGACGCCATGTGAGAGTGATGATGCTGGACCTCAACGAGGGACGCGTCGAACAAGTCGACCAGCTCCTCTGCTACACCCCTGGAGAGAAACCTTGGATGAAGGTCGCAGGCGATCACATCCGACCTCTTAACCCCGAGGAGCTTCATCTGATGATTTATGGCCTCCCGCAGGAAGGTCAGCGATTCGGGGCTCTCGATGTCCCCGAGGTGCTGGGTGGGGTAGCACTTGTCCTCTTTAAGGAGCGCCGCGGTGGAGGCGAGTTCCGGCCCGACGGCTATCACCACCTTGTCCGACTTGAACGGAAGCCCGATCGGATTGGGAACATACCCCCTGGATTTCCGTAGGAAGATGGGTTTATCGTCTGTCATCCTAATGACGGAGTCGTCGCACCTCGCGTAGATTACGCGGTTGTGGAGCAGGAGATAGTCCGCGACCCCCTTGAGCTTCTCGAAGGCAGCCTCGTTCGAGACGAACATCGGCTCCCCCGGGAAGTTGGCCGAGGTCATGACGAACGCGGGCTCATCGGAGTAGTAGAAGAGGAGGTGATGGATGCCCGAGTAGGGGAGCATCACGCCGACGTTGTGGAGCCCAGGGGAGATGAAGGGAGAGAGGCTGAACGGATCCAGCTTCCTCAGCGCGACGACGGGCCTCGCCAGGGACGTCAGAAGCTCCCTCTCACGGGGGGAGATCAACGCGAAGCCCTCTACCGCCTCCATGTTCGGACTCATAAGGGCAAACGGCTTCCCGGGCTTCCGCCTCCTCCGCCTCAGCTCGAGGATGGCGTCATCCTCCGTCGCCTTTACCGAGAGGTGGATCCCGCCGATCCCCTTGACGGCAATGATGTAGCCCTCCTCCAGGAGCCTCGCCGCCTGCATGATGGGGTCGTCATCACTTATGACGCCCCCGGACGGGTCGTAGAGAGTCATCGTGGGCCCACCCTGACCGCAGCAGATGGTCTGCGCATTGAATCGTCGGTCCACGGGAGTGTAGAACTCCCGGCCACAGTCCTCGCACATGGGGAAATCGATCATCGTCGTCCGCTCCCTATCGTAGGGGAGGTCAGTGATGGTGGTGAAGCGGGGACCGCAGAGGGCGCAGCACGTGAAAGGGTAGAGGTAGTGCCTGTCGTTGGGATCGAAGAGCTCCCTGAGACAGTCAGGGCAGGTGGCGGTGTCAGGGGGGATGAGGGAGTGCTTGACCTCCTTCTTTCCCAAGTCGCTCATGTCTATGATGAAGTCAGCGTACTCCCCGGAGTAGTCCAGCCACTCTACGTCGATCCTCGTGTAGACGGCTATGGGGATCTTCTCCGCCTCGACTTCCCTGAGGAAGGCCTTGATGTCGGCCGCCTCACCGTTGACATCGGCCCTCACGCCGGCGTCCCCGAGGTTCTTGACGTAGCCTTTCAGGTTCCATTTGGTCGCCAGCCTGTAGATGAAGGGCCTGAAGCCTATCCCCTGCACGAGTCCGGAGATTGATGCGATCGCCCGCCTCTTCATTTGATCAACCTTTGAAGGAGCCTGATACTCTGTTATCTCCAGATTGGCGTCTATAAAATGATTCCTCGTCTGCTCAGCAAATCCTCGGCATCGGAGAGCCCACGGGCGCCCTCACTATACGCTTGCCCCCGATGAAGGTCTCAAGGATCACCCGCCCCCTGCCCTCCATGACCTCACCAACGATCGAGGCATCCGCACCATACCTGCTCCCCTTAACAACGTTGAGGACCTCCTCCGCCTTCTCCATGTCGACGACTATGATTGCGACGCCCTCGTTCGCCAGTTCGAGGGGGTCCAAGCCGAGGAGATCGCTCGCTGAGCGCACGACGCCCTTGATAGGGATCTCATCCTCCCAGAGGAGGACGTCGGCCTTGGACTTCGACGCCATCTCGTTGAGCGCCCCGGACACGCCGCCCCTCGTCGGGTCCTTCATGGCGGTTATCCCCCCAACCTTGAGGGCCGCCTCTATCATGAGCCACAGGGGAGCCACATCGGACTCCAGTGGGGAGTCCAGTTTCAGTCCCTCCCGGATAGCGAGGAGGGCAAGCTGATGGTTACCGATGGTTCCCGTTATGATTATCTTGTTTCCAGGCCTGAGCCCGGAGTCAGTGACGACCTCCTTCGCCACGCCGACGCCGGAGGTGGTGATCATGAGCTCGTGCACTCCCCCCTTCTCGACGATCTTCGTGTCCCCCGCTATCAGGGGGACGCCCACCTCCTCGAGGGTCGAGTTCATGGAGGCGACCACACGACGAATTACGTCGATCTCAAGCCCCTCCTCGAGGACGAGGGAGGACGCGAGGCCGAGGGGTCGAGCTCCCATCATAGCGACATCGTTTAGCGTCCCGCAGACTGCGAGGCGCCCTATGTCGCTACCGGGGAAGAAGAGGGGTCTCGCCGTGTAGGTGTCCGTAGTGAACACTATCTTCTGGTCTCCCAGGGGGATCGTAGCGCCGTCGTCCATCTCGGGCAATCCGACGCCATCCCCTGCGCGGTTGAGGGTGTAAGCCGGGAGAATGACCTCCTCCAGAAGCCTCTTCATGAGGGTGCCTCCCCCTCCGTGCTCCATCTTTATAACGTCAGACACCTGAGCCCACCTTTCACCGAAGAAGTGTAATCCCCTGATACTCTAAATCCCTTGTTATAAACGTTGATCGACCTTCACGATCCCGATGTGTCAAGAAAAAGAAAGAATAATTAGTCCACTCTCTTAGGTACTCCGATATGCACGAATGGGCGCTCGCAGAGGGAATCGTATCCACGGCCCTGAGGGTCGCAGACCAAGAGGGGCTGGAGGAGATCACCGAGATCAACGTGAGGATCGGAGAGCTGCAACAGATCGAGCACGACGTCTTCACGTTCGCTCTCGAGCAGCTGAGGAAGGGGAAGGCTGAGAACGCAAAGTTCATTCTCGAGAGCACCCCCGGGAAGCTCAGGTGCAGGGTCTGCGGGGAGGAGTGGGAATTCAGCCCCGGCAACCTCCAGGAGGACGTCTCCGAGGCCATCCACTTCATACCCGAGATGGCTCACGTCTACATCACATGCCCGAGCTGCGACAGCCCGGACTTCGAGGTGATGGAGGGGCGCGGCGTCACCATCGCATCAATCAAGGGGCTGAAGAGGGATGACTGACCCGCGACTCGAGATAATTGGCCACCGCCTCAGCGGGGTGAAAAGGATCATAGCAGTCTCAAGCGGTAAAGGGGGAGTCGGAAAGAGCGTGGTGGCCACCACCCTCGCCCTTGCATTGAAGGAGGGGGGGTTCCAGGTGGGGCTCCTAGACCTCGACTTCACAAGCCCATCCACCCACGTAATCCTAGGAGTAGAGGGGTTATACCCCGAGGAAGAGTATGGTATAAAGCCCCCCCAAGCTTACGGGATGAGCTACATGTCGATAACCTACTACGCCCTGGACAAGCCGGCGCCGTTGAGAGGGGCGGACGTCTCCGACGCCATCATAGAGATGATGGCCATCACCCGCTGGGAGCAGCTCGACTTCCTGATCATCGACATGCCCCCCGGCATGGGGGACGCCACCCTCGACATGGTAAGGCTGGTCAAGGAAATAGGCTTCATCGTCGTCAGCACCCCCTCCAGGCTCGCTTACGAGACGGTGAGGAAGCAGCTCATACTTCTGAGCAGGCTCAGGGTTCCTGTCCTCGGTGTCATCGAGAACATGGTCATGAACCCGTCGTCGTTCATCAGGGGGCAGGTCGAGAAGGAAGGAGCCTCCTACTTGGGAGAGATAGGATACGACGGAAGCCTTGAGGACGCCCTCGGGGACATAGAGAAATTAAAAGCTACCAAGTTCTACAAGGCGATCTCAGAGATCTCCGAGTCTCTAGGTTAACCTCCTTTGCGCCCATTTTCAACACTAAAGATAAAATGAGAGCAAGCGTCCTTGATAATCATGCTCAGTGAGAGCTCCTGGAAGGATTACGTCAAAGGCGAAACCCTCGAATGGCTGCTCGAAGAAGAGAACCCTTCTGTCCGATACTTCACCCTCACCGGTCTTCTTGACAGAGCCCAAAGCGACGACGATGTTGCAGAAGCTAAGGCTGAGATCATGGAGCACGGCGTGGTCCCCTCGATCCTCTCCAAACAGGAAGAGGAGGGATTCTGGGGAGAACCGAAGAGGGTCTATCACGCCAAGTACAAGGGGACTGTCTGGCAGTTGCTGATACTCGCCGAACTGGGTGCCGACGGTGGTGACAAGCGTATCAGAAATGCATGCGAGTTCATCCTAGAGAACTCACAGGACAGGGAGAGCGGCGGCTTCTCGATGCACTCCAACGCCAAGGAGGGAGGAGGACGGCACAACGAGGTGATCCCCTGCCTCACGGGCAACATAGTCTGGAGCCTCCTCAGGTTCGGGTACGTCGACGACCCCAGGGTCCAGCGCGGGATAGATTTCATCACGAGGCACCAGCGCTTCGACGACGGAATAGACGATCCCCCCACGGGCTGGCCCTACGACAGGGCTACGATGTGCTTCAGCGGGCACACCTGTCACATGGGGGCGGTCAAGGCCTTGAAGGCCCTTTCAGCGATACCTCCGGACAGGAGAACGGACGCCGTGAACACGACCATCGAGGACGGCGTCGAGTACATGCTCATCCATCACATCCACAAGAGGAGCCACGACCTGAGCAAGTTTTCTAAGCCCGGCTGGAGGCGCTTCGGATTTCCCCTCATGTATCAGACCAACGTCCTTGAGATATTGGACATACTCACAGGATTGGGATACAGGGACGAGAGGATGCAGGAGGCGATAGACCTGGTGATCTCGGCGCAGGACGAGAGGGGAAGATGGCTTATGCAGAATACGTTCAATGGCAAGTTCCTCGTCGACATCGAGAAGAAAAACGAGCCTAGCAAATGGGTGACTTTGAAGGCGCTGACGGTCCTCAAACGACTAAGCTGAACGATAACAGCTCAAGAGAGGGTTTCCGAAACCAATATGAGGAGCCTCGGGATCGACGCCTCCACCCTCGGGGTGAGCTCCTCGCTGAACGTCTCGACGTCCCCGGCCTCGACCGTGAAAAGGTGCACCTCCTTCGGCATATCATCGGGGTACAGCTGGTATCCCAGAGTGAGTGTGCTGGTGAGGTACAGGCCGTGAGAGCCGGGCATCCCCGTTGTCCTCAACTCGGAGAGCTTTACTCTGCTAACTGTGCCCGGCTCATCTCCTATCACCGTTGCATCTATTATGGCGACCTTCTCCCGTCCCCTGACATAGTCCAATAGCTCTAGGTTGGCGGTCGACATGTCGAAGGCGTCGATGTCGATGTCCATTCCCCTGAGCCTGTTGACGGCGTGGATACCGACGCCATCGTCCCTCCGGTAAAGATTTCCGATGCCTACAACCGCGTTTCTCAACTCAGGTTCCTTTCCCGACGATATAACAGGCTACCCTCACTGTCGTAGATGTCGACGACCGTCGGGGCCTCCCCAGGATAGGCGTGGGTCGAGCAGGCGAAGCAGGGGTCGTAGGCTCGGAAGGCCATCTCCACCTTGTTCAGGAGACCTTCGCTGACCTCACCTCTCTTGATCAGCCCTCTGGCAGCTTCACGTATCGACATGCATATGTCCGCATAATTGTTCGTGGTGGCCACGATTAGGTTCACCTTCTCCATTAATCCCTCGTCGTTGAGCTTGTAATGGTGGTACAACGTTCCCCTGGCTGCCTCTACGACGCCGACGCCCTCACCGGGGTCGCCCACGGGGTTCCTGAGATCCTTTGCCGTTATCTCAGGATCAGAGGCCAGCTCCACAGTCCTCTCAGCCGCGTAGAGTAGCTCTACAAGTCGGGCCCAGTGGAACGCCAGGGTTGAGTTTACGGGGCGTCCTCCCAGGGTCTCGTACATGCGGTCATACTCTTCATCCGCCAGGGGCGTGGCCATCCCCTCGGCGGCGTTCAGCCTTCCCAGGGGGCCCACGCGGTATACTCCGCTTTCCTCGCCGTCCCTCAGGCCGTTCCATCCCACCTTTTTAAGGAAGGTGAACTTGGAGTAGGTCCAGGGCTCGACGTGCTCCGAGATGTGGTCGAGGTAGTCCTCAGCCTTGAACCTGTCGAACTCGGCACCCTTCAGGTCAGTTACGCGAATATCCCCGTCGTAGAGGTTGACGTTGTTGTCCCTGTCCACTAGCCCCATGTTGTAAGTTCTTAGCTGGTAGGGATCGCTCAGTATCATCTCTACGTAGTCCTTGTTGGAGAGCACCACGTCGTTGAAGATTCCGAGGGTAAAGCGAGCGAACTCCACGGAGGAGCGCGCCATCTTTTCGATATCTTCTTTCTCCTTCTCGTTCAAGCCCTTCGAGATCCCCCCAGGGAGGCAGCTCGTCGGGTGGGTCGCCTTGCCCCCGAGGATCTCTGTAATTCTCTGGCCGTAGGCCCTGTGCTTGATGACCTCCCTCCCCACGTCTAGCCCTACCTTCTTGAGGACCCCGAATATGTTCCTCTCCGAAGGCGGAGCATCGGGCCCGACGACGAAGTCTGGAGCCCCGAGGAAGTAGAAGTGGAGCGTGTGATCGTATATTATGTAACCCGAGTACATCAGCTCCCTGAGCTTCTTAGCCGTCGGAGTCGGCTCTACGCCGTAGGCGGAGTCGAGGGCCTTGGCGGAGGCCATATGATGTGCAACGGGGCAAACCCCGCAGATCCTTGGGGTTATGATTGGCATATCCTCGGCCCTCCGGCCCTCGCAGAACCTCTCGAAGCCCCTGAGCTCGGGTATCTGCAGGTAGGCGTTCTCCACGTTCCCCTCGTCGTTGAGGAATATGGAGATCTTGCCGTGGCCCTCGAGTCTCGTAATGGGCTCTATGGTGACCCTCTTCATCGCTTCATGACCCTCCTGTTCACCAGGGATGTGGGAAGACCGTACTTGTAGAACGTCCCCAGGGGATCCTTCAGCTGCTCCATGATCATCTCCGGGTCGAAGCCTTCCTGCTTCTCCGAGAAGAGCCCCAGCACCGTCGAGAGGGCAGATATCATGGCCATCCCCTGCTCCACGGCTTCCGGGCAGGGCCCCCCACACCCGGTGCAGGGCATCTTCGCCTTCAGGCACCGGGCATCGCATCCACCCCTTGTCGCTGGACCCATGCACACGATGCCCTGATCGAGGAGGCATCTCTCAGGGTCAGGCTCGAAGTCAATTATCCGCTTGATCTCCGTGATGTTTTTCTCCTCACGTTCCCTGGGGCACTCATCGCAGACTGATTTGGGAGGGGCCAGCACGGAGCCCTTAGGAGGCAGCTCCCCCTCTGCTATGGCCTGGACAGCCCCCTCGATTAGAGCGGGAGGCGGAGGGCAGCCTGGGATATAGTAGTCGACGTCCACGACCTGATCAAGGCTCATGACGGTGTCATAGAACTCCGGGAGGGTGAGCGATCCCTCCTCCACGTCCACCTTAACCTGGGGAATCACCCCGGATTCGTTCACCGTCGATGGGGAACTCAGGTACGCCCTATCGAATATCCCCTGTCTATCAGAGACGTTCCCCAGCCCCGGGATGCCCCCGGTGTGAGCGCATGACCCGAAAGCTATGAGGGTCTTGCTCTTCACTCTGAGTAGTCTAGCCAGGTGCTCCTGCTCTTCGGTGCGAATGGCTCCGTTGAAGAGGCAGACGTCTATGTAACCGTCGGACATCGCCTCCACGTCGGCGTACTTGACGTCCATGGCGACGGGCCAGAAGACGATGTCAGCGATCTCGAGGATGTCCAATATCTTCTCGTTGATGTCGAGGACCGCTATCTCGCATCCTCCGCAGCTCGCGGCCCAGTAGAAACACAGCTTCAGCTTACCCATGTGTGTCACCCCATGAACTCCTTCAGCCTAGACGGATCGACCTTGTTCTCACCCAGCCCCAGCTCGTTGTACTCCAGTCCCAGGGCGAGGCCTAGCAATTGGGGGTAGTGGACGACAGGGACCTCCGGGGAAGTCTCCTCCATGAGCTGGCATCTCTCGTAGGTTAGATAGCAGAACGGGCATGAGGTCACCATGACGTCGGCATACTTCTTGACAGTCTCTACCTTCTCCAGCCCGATACTCCAGGTCACGTCCTCCCTGATGCCCATGATGGGCCCACCGCAGCATTCCAGCTTGTTGGGGTACGGGACGCTTTCCGCACCAGTGAGGTTCACGAGCTCGTCGAGGGTCCTCGGGTTCTCCGGGTCGTCGAACATCATGACGTCGTAGGGCTTCAGGAAGTGGCAGCCGTAGTGAGCGCCCACCTTGAGGCCCTTGAACGGATTGACGACGGCTTCCTTCACCTTGCCGAGGCCTACGTCCTCCTTGAGGAGCCTGTTAAAATGCTTGACCTCTACGGTCCCCTTGAACTCCTTTCCGACCTCGGCAAGCACAGCGTTTACCTCTTCGCGCAGCGCGGGGTCCTCCTTGAGGGCCTTGTTCGCTTTGGTCAAGACCTCGGTGCACCCGTTGCACACCGTGACGATGTCCAGCTCCATCTCCTCGGCGATGCAAATGTTCCTCGCCGCCATAGCCAACGCCGTGAGGTGATCAATGGTCTCCAAGTAGGTAGTCCCACAGCAGCCCGATCCCGGCATGTCCACAAGCTCAACACCCAGCATCTCTCCGACCTTGCGCGTCGACGTCTCGTACCCCCAGAGCCTCGCGAGGGTCGTACAGCCAACAAAGAAAGCCCTGCGCATCTCACGCACCTCCTATCTTGTCGATGAAGCCAGTCTTCCTCATGATCGCCTCGATCTCCTCGATGTCGGGCTCAGGAGCCGGTGGGAGGTCCTCGTCGTCTCTCATCTCGTTCTGGAACTCGTCTATCTCGTAGATGTAGCCCCTCTCAGCGATGGAGTTCATCAAGGCCCTGTACGTCGGGTGGAGAATGCCTTCCTCGAGGGCGAGCTTTCGCAGGGCTGAGATGAGTTCAGAAACCTTGACCTGCTCGGGGCACCTCTCGTAGCAGGTGTAGCACCCCGCGCAGAGCCAGATGGTGTCCCCTCCCATAAGCCGATCCTTCTGGCCATACATCGCCAGCCTCGCTATCTGCCTCGGCCTGAACTCGTCGACGCGCATGGCAACGGGACAGTCGGCGGTGCAGGTCCCGCACTGGTAGCACAGGGAGAGCCTCTCCGCCCCCGGCGTCTCCAGTACCTTTCGTTTGAACTCGATCTCCGGTTTGGAGAGCTTGATAGCGCTGTCTTCAGCCACTTCAGTCGGCCTCCTTCACTGGTGTCAGGGGTTTACCCACGGGGTTTGGCCCCAGTTCCTTTATCTCGGCTACCATCTCCCGGATGACACTTGCGAACTTGTACCCTTCAGCCGCCGAGATCCATTCCAGCCTCAGCCTATCGGGCTCCAGGCCCAGCTGGGACATCAGCCTCTTGAGGAGGGCGATGCGCCTCTGGGCCTTCAGGTTCCCCGAGATGTAGTGGCAGTCGTTGGGAGGGTGGCATCCGGCCACGAGGACGCCGTCGGCGCCGTCCTTGAACGCCTCCATGATGTGGGACGGGTGCACTCTCCCGCTGCACATCACCCGTATGATCCTCAAGTTGGGCGGGTATTGAAACCTGCTGACGCCGGCGAGGTCAGCCCCCGCGTAGCTGCACCAGTTGCACAGGAAGCCCACAATTCTCGGCTCGAACTCGCTCATGTCCTCGCCTCCTGCAGTGCGGCCCTCACCTGTGAGAGTATCTCGTCGTCCGTGAAGTGGCCGATGGTTATGGCGCCGGAGGGGCAGGTGGAGGCGCAGACTCCGCAGCCCTTGCAAAGCTCTTCCCTGACGCTGGAGTGGGCCTTTCCCTCCTCTTCCACCATCTCGACGGCGTTGAACTCGCAGACGCCCTCGCACATCCTGCAGCCTGAGCAGAGGTCTTCGTCGACCCGGGCGATGGCGCCCTCCGTCTCAAGCGTCTCCTTCGAAAGGATTGTCATCGCCCTTGCGGCAGCGCCGCAGGCCTGGCTGATGCTCTCGTCGATGGACTTTGGGCCGTGGGCGAGGCCGCAGAGGAATATCCCGTCGGTGGCGAAGTCGAGGGGCCTCAGCTTCATGTGGGCCTCGAGGAAGAAGCCATCCTTGCTGAGGGGGACCTTCAGCATCCCTGCCAGCCGGGGGTTGTCGGGCGGGGGGATGACCCCCGCGCTGAGAACAACCGCGTCAGGCTCGATGAGGACCCTCTCCTTGAGGACCGGGTCGAAGACTTTCACCCTCAGCTCACCCTCGTCTGAGACATCGGGCTTGTGCTCGTCATCGTACCTGATGAAGAGGACTCCCTGCCTCGCAGCCTCCCGGTAGTAGTCCTCCTTGAAGCCGTAGGTGCGCATGTCCTTGTAGATCACGTAGACCTCTGCGCTAGGGTTCACCTCCTTCAACTTGAGGGCGTTCTTCACAGCATCGCTGCAGCAGATCCTCGAACAGTAGGGCCTCTCATCGCATCTCGAGCCGACGCACTGTATCATCACCACCGTCTCGGGCTTGAATCCCTCATCAGCGATCTTGCTCTCGAGCTCCAGCTGGGTCATTACCCCACCGTTTTGGCCATATAGATATTCGGAGGGCTCGTACTCCGTCCCACCCGTAGCCACGATGACGACGCCGTGGTGGACGACCTCCTCGTTCCCTTGCTTCAGCAGGGTCGACTCGAAATTACCGATATGGCCCTGGATGTCGGCCACCTCAGCGTCCGTGTGAACATGAATCCTATCACTCGCCTGAATCCTTCCCACCAACTCCCCGAGCTTCGCCTGCGGGTCGACCCCCTCCAGGGTGAACCTGATCTTCCGGAGGTTTCCCCCCAGATCGTCCTCCCTCTCGACGAGATGGACCTCAACTCCCTGATCAGCGAGTTCCAGAGCCGCGGTCATACCCGACAGGCCGCCACCGACGACGAGGGCCGACTGCGTTACGTCTATCAGGGGCTTGTCCAGCGGCTGAAGCAGCCTCGCCTTGGCGACCGCCATCCTCACGAGGTCCTTCGCCTTCTCAGTCGCCTCTCGGGGCTGGTGCATGTGCACCCAGCTGCACTGATCCCGGATGTTCGCCATCTCGAAGAGGTATGGATTCAGGCCCGCCTCCTGTAGCGTCGCCCTGAACAGGGGCTCATGGGTGCGGGGAGTGCAGCTGGCCACAATGACGCGGTTGAGATGGTTCTCCAGGATCGCCCCCTTGATCTTCTCCTGAGTGTCCTGGGAGCAGGTGTAGAGGTTGTTCTCGGTGTACGCGACACCTGGAAGAGTCTTTGCGTACTCCACGACCTCCGGCACGTCGACCACGCCCCCGATATTGATGCCGCAGTGGCAGACGAACACGCCGACCCTCGGTTCCTCTCCCTCGATGGACCTCTCAGCGGGGTAGGCGGCGCCCGTTATCATCGATCCCCGGACGGAGGAGATCGCCCTCTGGGCCCTCGATGCCGCGCCGCTTGCCTGGGCGACGCTGTCCGGGATGTCCTTGGGCGAAGCGAACGCACCGCAGACGTAGACGCCGGGACGGGTGGTGTCGAGGGGTGTGAAGGTACCCGTCTTGCAGAAGCCATGCTCGTTGAGCTCGAAACCGAGGACACCCGCGAGTTTCTCGGCGTCCGCCGGGGGCCTCAGGCCTACGCTGAGGACAACCATATCGAAGAGCTCTTTCTTCACCTCGCCGTCCTCGACGTAGGTGATGTAGAGGTCGTTAGTGTTGGGCTCCTCGTCGGTGTGGGAGACCCTACTCCTGACGAACCTGACGCCGTGCTCCTCCTCGGCCCTAGAGTAGTAGTCATCGAACTCCTTGCCGAAGGCCCGTACGTCCATGAAGAATATCGTGGGCTCGAGGCTAGGATTGTGTTCCTTCGCGATTACGGCCTCCTTGATGGAGTACATGCAGCAGACCCCACTGCAGTAGGGGCTGTGAGCCCTCTCGTCACGTGAGCCAACGCACTGGATGAAGGCAACCTTACCCGGCAGCTCTCCATCTGACGGCCTGAGGACAGTCCCCCTGAAGGGACCTGTAGCGCTCAATATCCTCTCGAACTCGATGCTCGTCACGACGTTGGGGTAGCGGCCGTAGCCGTACTCAGTTATCGCTGAGGGGTCGAACTCCTCGAAGCCGGGTGCCAGAATGATGGAGCCGACCTCCAGCTCCACCTCGGAGTCCTCCTCGTCGTAGCGGATAGCCTCAGCCTTGCAGACCTCGCTGCAGATACCGCATCCGAGGCATCTGTCCTTATCAATTGTGAAGACGAGGGGGACGGCCTGGGAGTACCTGATGAAGACGCCCTTCCGTTCGCTGAGCCCCTCGTTGTACTCGTCGATTGCTGAGGCGGGACACTTCTGGGCGCAGATGCCGCAGCCCGTGCACTTGTCCGGGTCGACCCTCATCGCCCGCTTGTTCAGCGTGACCTTGAAGTCCCCATCCTCGCCCTCCACCTTTCTGAGATCCGCGTAGGTGATGAGCTCAATGTTGGGATGCCTGCCCGCTCCGACGAGCTTGGGCGCCAAGATGCACATGGCGCAGTCGTTGGTTGGGAAGGTCTTGTCAAGCTGGGTCATAACGCCGCCGATGCTCGGCTCCTTCTCGACGAGGTAGACCTTGAAGCCCGAGTCGGCCAGGTCGAGGCTCGCCTGGATGCCTGCGATGCCGCCGCCTACCACCATGACCGCTCCGACCTTGCTCATTGCGACACCTCCACGTCCATGTAGACGGGGGAACTACCCCGGATCTCCTTCACGTCGACCCACCCCAGCTGTCTCATGGCGACGACGTGCCCCAGGACCTCTGCCGATCCGATCCCGAGTTGTTCCGCCAACGCCTTCACCGAGGAGGGTTCACGCTTTATTGCGAGGTGGATGAGGTTGCGGGCGTACTCGGACTCCATCGCTGCGTTCATCTCCTCGTCGAACTCCTCCTGCGTCATCTGTTCACCGTAGACGTTGCCTTCGGTCACCATCTTCTCCTCTTTTCCCACCATAGCCCTTAGCCTGAACCTCTCCGAGGCGGCCCTCGCGGCCTGGATGCTAAGGGATAGCATCGGGTCGGGGGACTCCCCTGCAAGGGGTGATGGGCCCACCTCCCTCACCTGCTCAATGAATTCTACGACGAGGTCCGCGAACCGCTGGCCCTCCGAGGCGGAGACCCACTCGAGCCTGAGCCTCTTGGGGCTGAGCCCCGACTTCTCGACGAGCCTCCTCGTCAGCTCGTACTTCCTCTTCGCTTGGAGGTTCCCGTCTATGTAGTGGCAGTCTCCTATGTGGCAGCCCGTGATCATGACGCCGTCCGCTCCATCGGCTAGGATGCCCAGGACGACCGAGGGATCGACCCTCCCGCTGCACATCACCCTGATGACCCTGAGGTTGGTGGGGTACTGTATCCTGCTCACCCCAGCCAGGTCGGCTCCAGCGTAGCTGCACCAGTTGCACAGGAAGCCGACGATCCTAGGCTCGAAGTTTATCAGTCCTCAACCCTCCCAAGGGCGGCGTGGGCCTGAGCCTCGATCTGCTCGTTCGTGAAGTGACTCATGGTGATCGCCCTCTCCGGGCAGCTTGCGCCGCAGACGCCGCAGCCCTTGCAGACGGCGCTCGTGACCCGGGCTATCCCCATCTCGTCCTTCTGGATCGCCTTGTAGGGGCAGAGCTCGATGCATGTACCGCATCCGCTGCACCTCCCCTCATCGATCTGGGAGGTGATAGCGGCGGCTCTCAGCGTCCCCTTCGCCATAGGTATGGCAGCGCGCGATGCCACCCCGTAGGCCTGGGAGATGCTCTCGCCGATCTCCTTGGGGCTGTGGGCGGAGCCGCAGACGTAGATGCCGTCCGTTGCGAAGTCGATGGGTCGCAGCTTGACGTGAGCCTCCATGAAGAACCCGTCGGAGTTCAGGGGCACCCTGAGCTTCTGTGAGAGCTCCTTTGCGTCGGCGTTCGGTATCAGAGGGGTAGAAAGCACGACTAGGTCGGTCTCGAGGTCGAGGACCTCGTTCAGCAGTGGATTGTAGACCTTGACGACGAGGGAGTCGCATCCTGTGATGACCTCAGGGGGCCTCTCGTCCAAGTACTTGATGAGTTTAACGCGTTTCTCCTTCGCCCTCTGCTCTAGGGGCGTATACTGGGTCCCGTAAGTCTGGAGGTCCCTGTAGAGGATGTAGATCTCCCGGGACTCATCGTTCTCCTTCAGCAGGAGGGCGTTGTTCATGGCTACGCTGCAGCAGATCCTGGAGCAGTAGGGGCGTTCCTCGTTCCTTGAACCGACGCACTGGATCATCACGATCCTATTCGCGTCAACTAGCTCATCCTCACTCAGGCCCTCCAGCTGCATCTGGGTGACTATCCGGGGGTCCTCCCCGTAACCGTAGAGGCCCGTGGGCTCTAGGTTGTCCGCTCCGGTCGCCACGATGATCGTCCCAATGTTTATGTTCTCCACGGAGCCGTTGGACAGAACCTCGATGTCGAAGTTGCCGATGTATCCACTCACCGCCCCCACCTCAGCGGATATGTGGACTACAATGTTTGGGTGGGACTCCACCGCCTCTATCCTTGGGGCGAGGAGCTCCCAGCTCTCCATGTTGGTGGGGAACAACTTACCAAGGTCCCTGAGCATGCCGCCGAGCTGTGGCGCTTTCTCGACCAAGTGGACCCTGAAGCCCTGCTGGGCGAGGGACAGCGATGACGTGAGCCCGGATATGCCGCCGCCGATTACCAGGGCCTTGGGTTCGACGGAGATCTCAGGCTCCTTCTGGGGCTTAAGCAGCACGGCCTTCGCTACGGCCATCCTCACGAGGTCCTTCGCCTTCCTCGTCGCCTCCTCGGGCTCATGCATGTGCACCCAGCTGCACTGATCCCGGATGTTCGCCATCTCGAAAAGGTACTTGTTCAGTCCTGCGTCCTCGCAAGCCGCCTGGAAGAGGGGCTCGTGGGTCCTCGGCGTGCATGAGGCGACGACCACCCTCTCCAGCCCGTGCTTCTCGATGGCCACCTTCATCTTGCTGAGTCCATCGGAGGAGCAGCTGTAGAGGTTTGACTCCGAGTAGACGACGCCCAGGAGGCCCTCGGCGTATCGGACGACTGCCGGGACGTCGACGACGCCCCCGATGTTGACACCGCAGTGGCAGACGAAGACGCCTACCCTCGGTAGATAAGACTCCTCGACTGTCATAGGTTCACCGCCCTCTCTTTCCTCCATATGACCTCTGCCGCCTTCGCAGCCGCACCACTCGCCTCTGCGACGGACTCGGGGATGTCCCTGGGACCATGGCAACAGCCGCAGACGTACACTCCGGGTCTCGTAGTCTCGATGGGGTTCGTCAGTGGGTCTCGGACCTTGATAAATCCGAAGTCGTCGAGCCCTATCCCGAGGACGTCTGCAAGCTCCCCCGTGTCGTCCCTGGGTCTCATCGCCGTGCAGAGGACGACCATGTCCACCTCGTTCCTGGCGACCACACTCGTCGTCGTGTCCTCGTAGAGGATGGTCAGGTCCAAGGTCTTGGGGTTTTGCCTCACCTCGCCTGGCCTACCGCGGATGTATTTGACACCCCAGTAGTCCCTTGCACGGTTGACGAAGTCCTGGAATCCCTGGCCGAAGACCTTGAGGTCGATATAGTAGATGGTGACGTCGGCCTCGGGCTCATGCTCCTTGACTAGGATGGCCTCCTTGGTCGCGTACATGCAGCATGCACTCGAGCAGTAGGGCTGACGCACCCTCTGATCCCTCGACCCCACGCACTGGATGAACGCTATCTTTCTGGCGATCTTCCCATTGGATGGCCTCTCGAGGTGCCCGCCCGAGGGGCCGGAGGCGCAGATGATCCTCTCGAACTCGATGGCGGTCACGACGTTCGGATACCTGCCGTAGCCGTACTCTCCAAGCCTCCACGGGATATACCGCTCCATCCCCGTGGCCGTTATGATAGCGGAGACGTCGAGCTCGATGTCCCTGGGCTCCAAGCTGAAGTCTATGGCGTCCTTCCCCTGCCCCGAGCAGGCCTTGACGCAGCTGTAGCACTCGATGCAGGCGTCCTTGTCCACGCTGAAGCGCAGGGGAATGGCCTGGGGGAAGGGCACGTAGATCGCCTTACGTGTGCCCAGCCCCTCGTTGAATTCGCTGGGAACGGTGATGGGGCAGTCATTGGCGCACTCTCCGCAGCCGTTACACTCCTCGTTGACGAAGCGGGGCCTCTGATGGACTGTCACGTGGAAGTCTCCCGCCTCCCCCTCGACCTTGGTCACCTCGGCGTAGGTGATCAGGTTGATGTTGGAGTGCTGGGAGACCTCCACCATCTTGGGGCCCAGGATGCAGATGCTGCAGTCAAGGGTCGGGAAGGTCTTGTCGAGCTGGGCCATGACGCCGCCGATCGAGAGGCTCTTCTCGACAAGGTGAACCTGCACTCCCCTGTCAGCGAGGTCAAGGGACGCCTGTATTCCTGCGATTCCTCCACCGATCACCAGCACCGAACTCATAGTTTCACGCCTCCTAGATCCTATCTAAAACTCTCTCAATCGGGCTCTTGTTGAGGTCGAGTCCCAGCCGCCCCGGCTCCATGCCCATGGCCAGCCCCAGGAGCTGTGTGTAGTAGAACACCGGTACCTCGACCTCCCCGTCATCGGTCTCGAAGATGAAGTCGATGATGTCATTGATCTCTGACTGCCTGCCGTCGAACATCTGGAAGCAGAACGGGCAAGTCGTCACGAGGCCGTCGATACCTAGCTCACCGATGCTCCTCAGCTTCTCAGCCGCTATCGTGAGGGTCGTCTGCCCCTTCGCCGTGGCGAGCATCGAGCCGCAGCAGTCGGTCTTCTCAGGGTAATCCATGGAGTCGGCCCCCAAGGCCTCTATGAGATAATCCAGCTTGCGCGGGTGCTCAGCGTCATCAGGCATCCCCAGGCTACTCGGCCTGATGGCGTGACACCCTGGATGCGATGCCAGCTTCAGTTTCTCCAGGGGGTTCACCACGACAGATCCTATCTTCCGGGCCCCTATTATGTCGTAGAGGAGCTCGATGACGTGAGTCAGCTTCACCGTCCCCCGGTACTCCAAGTTTTCTTTCTCAAGCTTTGCACCGATCAAGTTCATCAGATCGGAGTTCTCAGACAGCACGTGCTTCGTCTCGACGAAGCTCTGATAGCAGCCATTGCACAGCGGTAGCATGTCTAACCCCAGCTTCTCGGCAATCGCCATGTTCCGTGCCGAGAGGTAGTACCATCCCAGGCTCGAGATGCTGCTAAACGCCGGGAAACCGCAGCAGCTCGTGCCGGGCATATCGACGAGCTCGACGTCCAGCCTGGGGAGGACCTCCCTCACCGAGGCCTCGTATCCGAACTGCTCAGCCTGGATAGTGCAGCCGAGGTATAGCGCATACTTCAGGAGCTACCACCTCTCCGTATGAAGCCTCGAACGATATCCCTGAACGCCTCCATTTCCTCGGGCTTCTTAACCTCAGGGAGACCCAATGCGGAACGGTCGCAGGCCTTATCAGCCCTCGTCCTCTGGGCCCTTGGTTCCTGGGATGAGCCACTCTCGATCACGGTGTCGATGAAGGTGTCATATCCCTCTGGGTACGGATACCCCACTCTGACGGCGAGGTTCCTCAGGATCAATATCAGGTCGTATGGTGAGATGTTCTCCGGGCATCGTTCCTTGCACTTCTGGCAGGAGGTGCACATCCATATCTCGTCGGATTCCAGGAGCTCACTCATCCTTCCCAGAGAGACCTTCGCCACGATATGCCTCGGGTTGAACGTCTCGATGTGCCCCGCCACGGGGCACGCCGAAGGGCACTTTCCGCACTGTTCGCAGACCTCCGTGGCCATCTCTTTGACGGCCCTCTGCAACATCAGGGAGACTATCTCGACCTCTCTATCCTCAACCGTGCCGCCCAAGGGATATCACCTTAACCTTTCACTGTTACCTGCCTTAAACATGAACGCCTTGTCTCTCCCTAGGAGAGACGGCTAAGACGCTTGAAGATTCTGTCGATGAGGGTACCTCCCAAATAGGTGAGATCTGTTGAAGTTTCAGTTGACGACCCCTCATGTCTAATATGCTCTAACATAATAGTATAAAAAAAATTAGCAAAGTATCAAAGAGAACAGTAAATATCTAGTAATTGTAAATATAATATCATTATAAAGAATTATGAACCATAGGGAAATATATATGATGGTCATAAAATGGTGAGACAATATAAGTCATATCAAGTAGCCTGAAAAACTCCGGTAAGCTAACCTTCAACATTCTTATATTGACCCGAAAGAGTATTGGGAGTATGGATTCAGACCTATCGGATTGGACGATCGAGAAGGCACTCACCATCGGCGTCACGATGGAGGAGGGGGCCATCAAGCTCTACACGGAATCCCAGGCGAAGGTCAAGAGCCCTGGCTCAAAGCAACTGCTTAAGGAGCTTGCCGAAGAAGAGAAGAAGCACAGAGAGTTCTTCATGAAAGCCCTACAGAACCCGGAGATCGTGGTAGACGCCGGGGGGCTCCAGCGCGAGATCATGGACCTCAAGGTGACGGACAGACTGGTGGACACATCGCTCTCACCGGACGCCGACTACCAGGAGATACTCATCTTCGCAGCGAAGAGCGAGAAGACCGCCCACGACTTCTACATGGCTCTCGCCCAGCGGTTCAAGGGGCACAACATCGGCGAGATGTGGGCCAGCTTCGCCAAGGAGGAGCTAAAGCACAAGCACAGGCTCGAAGCCGAGTACGACGACGTGGTACTAGCTCAAATGTAATATCTTCTACACTTTATTTTATCATTTGAATAACAATAAGAATACTAGTCATCCAAATGTAAAAAATTTGAACTTATATTCATATTTTCAGTCTGATAGAGAGGATTATTATACCTTATTCTGAAGCTATAGGATTCTATCATTACAATACATACCAAGATAAACAATAAATAAAGTCAATAGTACATATACTGAGGTCCCCCGTAAGTGGAGGGAGGATCTCGCCACAAGTGAATTGAGGTCTGTCAAAGTATGGTTAAACTCCTGTTAGCTGGACTCTCGGGCGACTCGGGCTGCCAGGTCGCCGCACTCGCACTCCATGACAAGCTCCTGGACATCATTCTAGCCAACGAGCTCGTCTACGCGCCGACTCTGATTGACGCGAAGGTGATCCCAGATGACGTGGACGCCGCGATCATCGAGGGCGGAATAAGGACCGAGCACGAGAAGGAGATCGCCGAAGAGATCCGTAGGAAATCGAAGGCGGTCATCACCATCGGCTCATGCGCCTGCTTCGGTGGAATCCCCGGTCTCGCGAACTTGAAGGGAGGCGGAGAGCTCCTGAAGAACGTTTACGCAGACCTTGAGGGGACCGTCGCAGGGCCCATACCCGAGCACACCGTCGTGACCGAGCAGATGATGCCAGTCAGCTCCGTCGTGAAGGTCGACTTCATGATCCCCGGCTGCCCCCCGGAAGTCACCGACATCGCGTACTTCCTGACGACCCTCCTTAAGGGCGAGGTCCCAGAGCTCTCGAAGACGGACGTCTGCGACGACTGCCCAAAGGAGAGGACCGGTGAATATGCCGAGACATTCAAGAGGATCCACGAGGAGATCCCCGACCCCGACCGGTGCCTGTTGGAGCAAGGATACATCTGCATGGGGCCGGCAACGAGGGGAGGATGTGGAGCCCCCTGCCCGACGGCGGGAGTTACATGCGACGGCTGCCGTGGGCCAACCGATAGGAGCGACGATCAGGGCCTCACCATGCTGGACGCTCTGATGAGCCTGGCGGGGACGCTGAAAGATGAGTTCTCGCTCCCCCAGCACATGGGGTACATCTACAGGTACTCGTACGCGAGTTCTAAACTGGCGAAGATTTTGAGGAGGGATGGCAATGAGTGAAACGATCATCCTAGAGCCCCTGACGAGGCTAGAGGGGAACGGAAGAGTCAAGATAGACATCGAGGGAGGCTTCCTGAAGAACCTCCAGTTCTCAGTCATGACGGGCCCGAGGTTCTTCGAGCAGCTACTTCTCAACAAGCCTGCTGAAGAGGCGCCCAGAATAACAGAGAGGATCTGCGGAATATGCTACGTTAACCATCACCTCGTCTCAGTGAAAGCGGTGGAGGATGCCTGGGGCGTGGAGCCCCCCGAGGTAGCTCAGATTCTGAGGAGGACGCTCAACGCCGCCAGCTTCGTCACAAGCCATGCATTGCACCTCGCCTTCCTGGCCCTCCCCGACCTGATGGACCTCCCTGACAGGAGCTTCATCGGGATCATTAAGGCCAACCCCGCCCTCGCAGACATCGGCATAAAGCTCCACGAGTTCGGGAACAACGTCGTGCAGGCGATCGGCGGGAGAGTCGTCCACGTTGTCACGGCGGTCCCAGGAGGCCAGACGAGCGGCCTAACGGGGGAGGCCCGTTACAGGCTCCTCAGGGAGAGCAGGATCGCCATCAACAATGTCAGGAAGGTCGCCGACGCCGTATTCCAGATCTTCGAGAACCGGTCGGACGATCCAGAGGAGTACCAGGGCGCCGAGACCAACTACATGGGCCTCGTTAACGACGGGAAATATGAGATCTACGATGGCGAACTACGGACGAAGGAGCCAAACGGAGACATCCTCTGCCAGTTCAAACCCCAAGACTACAGGGAGTACATCGAGGAGACAACGAGCGATCACTCCTACACCAAGATCCCCTACATGAAGTCGAAAGGATGCCCCGGGGGGCTCGGGCGGGTCGGACCATTGGGCAGGATCAACGTCATAGACTCATTCAAGTGGCCCATCTCCCAAGAGTATCTTAGATCATACGAGAAGATATTCGGCAGGCCGAGCCACGACACAGCCGCCTACAATCTCGCCAGGACAGTCGAGTTCGTCGCCGCCGTCGAAGAGGTCGTCGAGGGGCTCTCCAACGACATGATCACCTCGGACCGAACCAGGGTCCCTGTGAAGGCGAGGGCGGGAGTCGGCACGGCCATCACCGAGGCACCGAGGGGGGTCTTACTTCATAACTATAAAATTGATGAGAGGGGGCTGATCAAGGGCGTGAACATCATCGCGCCGACGACGTTCAACCACCTCAACATCGAGAACAACCTCAAGCGATTCGCCTTGGCCAACGTCGACTCCCTGAGTGAAAAGGGCACAAGGGAGACGGCCCTCTGGGGCATCGAGAAGATCGTCAGGGCGTACGATCCCTGCCTCAGCTGCTCCGTTCACCTCGTCGATGTAGACCTAACAATAGATGGGGCGTATGTGCCCACAAGGAGGGAGAACTAGATGAAAGTACTTGTAGTGTTTGAGACCTTCGGAGACACCTTGAAGGAGAAACTTGACATAGACGCGCTGGAGAGGCAGGTCAGCCAGATCGAGGGCGTCACGGCAACGGCTCAGACCCCGATCTTGAACTTTAAGTCCCTGTACAACGAGATAGCGTCTCTCAGGAAGAGTAAAGGGGACGACGCCGTCGAGGCCATCGTCGTTGTCACCGGCTCGAGAACCAGGGTAGAGGAGCCTTTCAGGATGGCGATGAAGGAGGCCGGGCTGGATCCCAACCGCCTCGTGGTCGCCAACGTCCGGGAGCAGTGCGCCCTAGTTCACGATGACAGGGAAGAGTCCACTTCGAAGGCGGACAGCATGCTGAAGGCGGCGATCGAGAAGGCGAAGATGCTGACCCCCCTGGAGATGAAGAACATCCAGAGGTTCAACGAGGTTCTCGTAGTCGGAGGGGGGGTCTCAGGTATCCATGCCTCCCTCGACCTGGCGAAGCAAGGGATCATGGTCCACCTCGTGGAAAAGGAGCCCACCATCGGCGGGATGATGCCCCTCCTGGGGAAGACCTTCCCCGAGGATACCTGTGCCATCTGTATCGGCGGCCCAAAGATGGCGGACATCTCCAACGAGCCCAACATCAACCTGATGGCCTACAGCGAGGTCGAGGAGGTCATCCCTCTGCCCGTCGGCTACCAGGTGAGGGTGAAGAAGAAGCCGCGGTATATCGACATGGATAAGTGTGTCGCCTGCAACCAGTGCACCGAGAGGTGCCCGGTCGAGGTCCCCAACGAGCTCGACGGTCGGTTGAGCATGAGGAAGGCTGCCTACATCCCGTACGGCCAGGCGATCCCAAGGAAGTATGTGATAGACGCCGAGAACTGCCTATACCTCACCAAGGGTAGCTGCCGCCTCTGTGAGCGTGTCTGCCCCAACGACGCGGTCGACTTCTCCCAGGAGGAGGAGATCGTCGACATCTACGTGGGCTCCATCATTGTTGCGACGGGATTCGAGAACTTCGATGCGAGGACCCAGCCAAAGTTCGGCGTCCAGTTCGAGAACGTCCTCGACCAGTATCAGCTCGCTCGCCTCCTGGACGGCGAGGGGCCGACCGCAGGGGAGCTCTTCAAGCCCTCCGACGGCGAGAAGCCGGGGAGCGTGATCATGATCCAGTGCGTGGGCTCCAGGGACCCCGAGATCAACCCGTGGTGCTCAAGGTACTGCTGCATGGCGGCCATGAAGCACGCCGAGGATATCAAGCTCCATCAAGGAGCCGACATCGACGTCTCGATCCTCTTCAAGGACATCCGTGCGGGTGGTAAGTTCTATGAGGAGTTCTACAACAGGGTCCAGAGGCTGGGGATAAACTTCGTCCACGGCAATCTGGAGCAGGTCGCAAGGCTCGATGACGGCACGTTCGTAGTGCAGTACGTCAACGGCAAGGGCGTAAAGTCCACGTTGACCGGGGACATGGTAGCGCTCTCGACGGGCATGGTCCCCAGCGCTGGAACGAGGGAGCTCGCGGACAAGCTGGGCATAAGCGTCGACAAGTTCGGTTTCTTCGCTGAGGTCGACCCCAAGGTAGCGAGCGTCACCACAAAGAAGCCGGGAATCTACATATGTGGCACATGCCACTCCCCCAAGGACATCCCGGAGTCTGTGGCCCAGGCCAGCGCGGCCGCCACGATGGCGAGTCTCCACCTCATGAAGGCCGTCGACGCCTCGAAGCCGGTCCTCAAGCCCATCGTGTCGGAGGAGAACTGTGGAAGGTGCGGCATCTGCGTCTCCCTCTGCCCATACGAGGCGATTACGATGCCCCCCGAGGGGCCGGTCGAGATTGATAACGCCCTGTGCCAGTCCTGTGGCCTCTGCATCAGCTCCTGTCCCACGAGGGCCCTGGACAACCCCAACTACGGCTTCGACATGACCGACCTCCAGTCGAGGACGATACTCGAGAGCAGGGACCCGGCCAAGACGAACGTCATCGGTTTCCTGTGCAACGACTGCGGATACAACCTGCTGGACACGGCTGGCTTCTACGGGGCCAAGTACTCATCCGGGTTCGTGCCTATCTACGTGCCCTGTATGAGCACCGTCTCCCTGAGGAACATAATGAACGCAATCGAGTACGGGGCCGACGGCGTCATGCTCATCGGCTGCGTGGAGGACCGCTGCCACTACGAGAAGGGGGTCGAACACGCCGAGGGGCAGCTCAAGCTCATGGAGAGGCTCTACGGGAGCGTCGGGGAGAAGCTACCTGTCCGGTTCGTGAAATCCTGTGGTTCGATGCTCCAACAGTTCCTGGACACCCTAGAGGGCTTCATCGAGGATCTGGAGGTGGGTGAGGAATGATGGAGGACAAGGCGATGAAGGAGATAGATCCCCGTGTGGGCGTCTTCGTTTGCAGGTGCGGGCTGAACATAGCTAAATCCATCGACACGACCTCCCTTGTCGAGTTCGCGAGGGAGCTGCCAGGGGTCATCCACGCAGAGGAGAGCGAGTTCGCCTGCTCCGAGATGGGGAAGAGAGCCATCACCGAGGCGATCAAGGAAAACGGCATCAACAGGGTGGTCATCGCCGGTTGCTCCCCGTGGCTCCAGGAGCCCACGTTCCACAGGATGATGCAGATGGCGGGCCTCAACAAGTTCCTGCTCGAGATGGCGAACATCAGGGAGCACGTCGCTATGCTCTACCCCGGGCAGATACTGAAGGCGACGGAGAAGGCGAAGAGCCTGGTGAACGCCGCCGTGGAGAGGGCCAAGAACCTTGAGCCCATCGGCACCTTGAAGGTGAAGGTCCAGCAGTCAGCCCTCATCATAGGTGGAGGCGTTGCCGGCACCGAGGCGGCGAAGAGGCTGGGAGACCTGGGCCTGGAGGTGTTCCTCGTCGAGAAGACCCCCTTCCTTGGGGGCAAGGCCCTGCAGCTAGGCTCGGTCTTCCCCACAGACGACTGCGGAACATGCATCTCGCCGTGCGGGAACGAGCTTCATCGCAGATGTTTCTACAGGTCACCCATTGCCTACCATCCTTACATCCACACGCTCACCTCCACGGAGCTGAAGAGGCTTCAGGGGCATGTGGGGAGTTTCAAGGCGACCCTTGATGTCAAACCAAGATACGTGAACCCGGAGCTCTGTATGAACTGCGGAAAGTGCGAGGAGGTCTGCCCCATCGAGGTCCCGAACGAGCTCAACCTAGGCCTCGATAAGAGGAAGGCCGCCTACCTGCTCTCTGATCAGGCGCTTCCACGATCATTTGCAATAGACATGGGGGCGTGCACTAAATGCGGTAACTGTGTCGAGGCGTGCCCTACATCGGCGATCAACCTGAGCGAGGAGGCGAGGGAGGTCGAGGTGGAGGTAGGCGCCGTATTGGTGGCGACGGGCTTCGAGCTCTTCGACGCAGAGGGGATGTATGGGTACGGCGAGTATCCTGACGTCATCAACCAGTTGGAGCTAGCAAGGATGCTAGACATGTCCGGGCCAACCAAGGGCAAGGTCATAAGACCCAGCGACAGTGAAGTGCCCAGCAGGATCGCCATGATCCAGTGCGTCGGATCGAGGGACCCGAAGAACAACGAGTACTGTTCAAAGATATGCTGCGCGATAGCCATCAAGCACGCGGTCTCGATCGCAGAGCAGATCGAGGACTCGGGTATCGCCATCATCCACAAGGACATACGCCTGACAGGCAAGTATTACGAGGACTACTACTACAGGGCTGAGGAGCTCGGGGTCAACCTGCTCAGGGGGGAGGTCCAGTCCATAATTCAGAACCCCGACGGGACGATGAGGCTGGACGTCACCGACGAGTTCAATGAGACCGTCCCCCTGAACGTAGACCTCGTCGTACTCTCAACGGGCATGGTGCCCTCACAGGGAACAAAGGAGCTCGCGGAGAAGCTTGGCGCCAAGCTCTCCTCAGACAACTTCTTCGGTGAGCGGGGGCCCAAGCTCGAGCCCCTCGACACCTCCGTGGAGGGAATCTTCATATGCGGGACCTGCCATGGCCCCAAGGACATCCAAGAGAGCATCACACAGGCCCTCGGCGCGAGCTCAAGGGCTGCTTCGCTCCTCATCAAGGGAGAGATCGAGATAGACCTCGCCAAGGCGAGCGTCGACTACGACACCTGCGTGGGATGCGGCGCGTGCTACTCTTCCTGCCCCTACAACGCCATCGAGTGGAAGGCTTTCGGCCGCCCCGAGGTGATCGAGGCGGCATGTGAGGGCTGCGGCATCTGCTCAGCCGTCTGCCCGGTGAGCGCGATGCAGCTGAGGCACTACAAGGACGACCAGCTGGTCCCCAAGATAAAGGGGCTCTTATCGCCAAAGTGGGCTGACAACGAGACGAAGGATGAGCCGGTGGTTGTGTGCTTCGCCTGCCAGTGGTGTTCCTACGCCGCCGCCGACGCCGCAGGGACCATGAATATGGAGTACCCCGAGAACATCCGAATCATACGGGTGCCGTGCACCGGTAGGGTCGACGCGCTTCACATCCTCACGGCCTTCCGGGAGGGAGCGGACGGGGTGATAATCTCAGGGTGCCTCCCCGATCAGTGCAACTACATAGACGGGAACCTGAAGGCCACCGACAGGATCGAGGTGATGAAGAAGGTCCTCGACGTCATGGGCATCGGGAGCGAGAGGCTGGACACGGTATTCACCTCGGCCTGCATGCCCACATGGCTGGTACTGGAGTTTAAGATGTTCGTCGACAAGATCGTGAAGATGAACGAGGCCAAGAAGCTGGCTGAGAAGCCTACTCCTACCCCTAATTTTCTATTTTTTAAAAATAAAATTTATTGAGAAAAGTTTCTAATCGGCGATTAGGCAGGTCAGGGTGGAGACCACACCCAGGATGTTCCTGATCTCAAGTACAGTCCTCTTTATACCAACGGTCGTGTTGTCCTCGCAGACGGTGTAAAGATCGTACGGACCATAGATCATGTTGGCCTCAACAACCTTCGGATGAGATTTCACGCGATCAAATACCTTTGTCTCGCTTGGCGACTCCGTTTTAATCAGAATTAATGCCCGCTCCATGATCACCATATATTATAATTACAATATTTAATATAAATATAACCCCCGAGGTAGAATAGGTATTTTTCAACTTCATTTCTTTTGTGTAGACAGTAACTAAAGGATTTGAGGTCTTATTAGAGTGTGAAAATCGTTAATTAGGATTGATATTCCTTTTTTTTCAA
>DATLAV010000191.1:0-22228 GCA_035527235.1 Patescibacteria group bacterium
GACGGTCCAACCCGTGTCGGACCCGCTCCTCCGGTAGGTCGCTCCCGTACCCCTCAGGGGGCTGCCGCACTGGGGGCAGAACGCCGCCCCCTCCTCAACCTCCTTTCCGCACTCAGGGCAGTATGGCATGTCAGATACCCACTAGACTAACTAGAGTTACACCGTAATTTAAATCAATCAGAAACCTGCTGGTGGGTAGCGCACATGTGGGTGGCGTCGGGTATCAACAAATCGATATATACGATGATCTGGGGGTAAGTAACCTGAAATCTGGATGTACAGCGATGAGGTCGCGCGGATGTTGGAGCAGATAAACGTCACACTGCAGGCGCTGGGCGAGGAGTTCAGGAACATCAGGTACGCCGTCAAGACGATGTCCAACAACACCGCCAGGTAAACTGTTTTATCCCCAATGAGGCATGGTTGATCCGTGCTAGGCCAAAAATTCGAGTGTGAGGTCATGGACTGGGAGCTCTTCTACTCCCTCTCCCAGGCGGTCGCCGACAAGATCATATCCTCGGGCTACGCCCCCGACTTCATGGTGGGGCTGGCGAGGGGGGGATGGGTGCTCTCGAGGGTGCTCTGCGACTTCCTGGGCGTCAAGGACCTGGTCAGCCTGAAGGTGGAGCACTGGGGGGTGACCGCCACGCCCGACGGCAAGGCCAGGCTCAAGTACCCCTTCAACATCGACCTCACCGGCAGGAAGGTGCTGATAGTCGACGACATCACCGACTCAGGCGAGAGCATGGAGGTCGCCACCGACTACGTGAGGACGATGAACCCCGACGAGGTGAGGGCCGCAGCCCTCAGGCACATAACTGGCTCCAAGTTCATCCCCGACTTCTACGGCGATGAGATCAGCTGGCGCTGGGTCATCTTCCCTTGGAACTACCACGAGGACATGTGCAACATAGTAGAGAGGGTGCTGGAAAGGACCTCCGACCCCTCTGAGATGAAGCGTATCCTCAAGGCCGACTACAAGATAGACGTCGACGAGGACGAGGTTAACCGGGTCATCGGTGATATGGCGCGCCGAAAGCAGCTGAGCCAATAAACTCCGAGACTCCGGTCAGAAGAATCCGTACTTCCGCAGAGCCGCGACGAGTAAGGGGCGTCGTCTATCTGGGCATACATTTTTGTAAGTTCACCCTCCCCGATGTTTAATGATGGGCACCTCCAGGAAAGGTAGGCGAGAAAACGATCACACTATCGAGGCTATAGCGAGGGACATGAACCTCAAGGAGGGGGAGGAGGCTGTCAGGCGCATCCTCGCCGAGGTCCACAGGAGGGGGAAGGTCGGAACGAAGGACCTTGCCAAGGGGGCGAGGCTGCCCACCCCGGTCGCGGCCGCCATAAGGAGGGAGTTAGAGAAGAGGGGCGTTCTGGCCCGCAAAGGGGGGGCTGTCCTGACTGAAAAGGGGAGGGAGTACGTCGAGGGGGTTCTCGGGTTCTCTAAGGCTACAGAAGTTGACGATGGGGAAGCCTCGATTCGGGTACAAGCCCTTTCCGATGATCACCTCAAGGTCCTAGATAAGTTGAGGGAGTTCTCCAAACTCAGGCCTATGCCATCGATGCTTCTCGATCAGGCATTCGCGACTCCGGAGACCGCCCTGAAGCGGACTCTCTACATGATGCGGGAGGGGGATCTGGTCGGCAGGGAGGTGCTGTTCCTCGGGGATGACGACTTTACGTCGGTCGCTTCGGCCCTACTAGGAGTCGCGCAGGGAATAACTGTGCTCGACGTTGATGAGAGGCTCCTGAATACGATATCCGATATCTCCGTGAAGGAGGGGCTGGGCCTAGAATGCGTCCTCCACGACCTCAGGGAGCCGCTCCCTCCGAACCTTAAGGGGAGGTTCGACGTCGTCCTCACGGATCCGCCCTACACGGTGCCAGGCCTAAGACTCTTCCTATCCCGGGCCATCGAGGCACTCAAGCCCAGGAAGACTGCGAGCATCTACGCGGCGTTCGCGGACAAACCGCCCCTGGAGATGCTTGAGGTCCACAGGGAGATAACTGGGATGGGCATGTTCGTCAGGGAACTGATCCCTCGATTCAACGAGTACGAGGGGGCCGAGATCTTCGCGAACACCACGTCCATGATGAGGCTCACCACAACCGAGGCGACGAAGCCGGCGATAACTGGCGTCTTCCAGGGGAAGATGTACACCGGGGAGGTCAGGCCCACGATGAGGGTGTACCGGTGCAGGTGCGGAGAGAGGATCGAGGTCGGGACGGGCAGGGGTTACACCACCGTCGAGGAGCTGAAGGCGAGGGGCTGCCCCTCATGCGGGAGCCACGAGGGTTTCAGGCTTCAGAGGCGCGTCAGGACAGGGTGATCGCCTCCCTGAAAACCTTGATAAAGAGGTTGTCCTCCACCTGAAGTGAGTTCGGGAACAGATATGCTCAAGATCGTTCAGCTCCTCGTCGACCTCTACGGCTGCGAGACGGACCTCGACGACGAGGGCTTCCTGATGGGGGTTCTCGAGAAGGCTGCTCAGAGGGTGGGTGCCACCGTCGTCAGGAGGGTCACACAGAGGTTCCAGCCCGTCGGGGTCACCGTGATCCTGATACTCGCCGAGACCCACCTCTCGATCCACACATGGCCGGAGCACGGGTACGCGGCCGTCGACGTCTTCTTCTGCAGCGAGGGGGCAGACCCCTACGCGGCATGGGAGGTCATCAGGTCGGCGCTTAAACCAGAGTCCTTCGAGTTGAAGGAGATAATCAGAACAATCGGCGAGAAGCGCTCATAAAAGTTCTCTAGATCACGATGGCTGTCCGGGTCGACTTGACCTTGTCGAGGCGCCTGATCTTCCAGCTAAGTGTCGTCTTTATCTGCTCCATGCTCTCCGTCTGGAGGCAGCATAGGACGTTGTACGCGCCGTTTACGGCGTACACCTCGCTTACCTCCTGCAGCTTCTTGAGGGAGTTGATGACGTCTGCCTCGCTACCCCTCTCGGCGTTGATCAGGACGTATGCCTTCGCCATGTCTCATACACCCGGTCTCTGCTCTCTAGATTATTGAGTCCTATATAGTCAATATATTTTATATAAATTGTGGTTCACTGCAACTAGAAGCGGAAGGAACTACTGGAAAAAAGGTGGTAGGTCACTTACGGTCTGTGACCGTGAAGTAGACGTGGTTCTTCTGGACGATGGGCCGCGCCTTCAGCACGTCCAGGGAGCCGTCCTCCATGTACTCCTCGTCGACGGTTGTCGCCACGACTTCGCCCACGAACAGGGTGTGGTCCCCGCAGACGTGGGCCTGCACCACCTTGCACTCCATGTGGCTGAGGCACTCCTCTATCCGGGGCGGTCCCACCTTGAGGGAGGGGATCGGCGTCAGCCCCGTCTCCTTGAACTTGTCCACGTCTCGGCCCGACTTGACCCCGCAGAAGTGCATCTGCTCCTCGAGGTCGATGGAAGGAGTGTTGATGACGAACTCCCCCGTCTCCTCGAGGAGGGTGTGGCTGAACCTCTGGGGCGCGACGCCGATGCAGACAAGGGGCGGCCTCCTGCTGATGGGCATGTACATGCCGAGGGTGATGATGTTGGGCCTGCCGTCCCTGCCCGAGCACGTCGCCATGACGACGTTGCCGGCGGGGCCAGGCTGAAGCCTGCCTCCCTCCGGGAGCTCGACCTTCATCTCGGTGCCGCCTCACTTGCCAAAGCGTTCCCAGCTCACGATCTCGTCCAAGGACTTGCGCTCCTTTGGTCCGGGCGTCTCATCCGGGTACCCGAGGGGCGTCAGGGCGATGACCTTGTATTTGTCCGGTATCCCCAGCAGCTCCTTGACCTCGGCGTCCCTCCTCGTCTGGCCCATCCAGCAGGTGCCCAGGCCCAGGTCGGTCGCCGCAAGCACCAGTTGCTCGAAGGCGATGCCCACGTCGTTGTAGCACCAGCTCGGGGATGCCTCCGCGTCCGCTAGGCCCACGATGATGACCGGGGCCTCGGCCGCCCATGCCCCCCGTCCGGCGAGCTTTCCCCTCATCTCCTTGTCCTTCACGACGATGAAGTACCAGGGCTGCCTGTGCGCCGCCGAGGGGGCGATCCTCGCCGCCTCAAGCACCTTCATGACGGACTCCTTGGGGACGGGGGTGTCCTTGTACTTCCTGATGCTCCTTCTCTTCTTGATTACCTCATCGAACTCCATTCAATACACCACAAACAGTGGAGAATACATGGGCGTGGATGGTTATTTGTTTTACCCAGACTGCAGGGTTACGAGGATACGCTGTTGAGCCCTCGCATCCGGCTGAAAGGTATGCATCCATGGGCCTACAATGCCTCTATTGACACTGGTGTGAGTTCCACTTAATGTCTTCAGGGCGAGTGATCTGCAGGTCTGTTCCCTTCTCTCTCCCATACCTTGAGAGGGGCTTCGTGAGGTGCCTCTGAGCCTTCGGCGGGGGGATGTAGAGCCCCATTTCCAGGACTCGCTCCATCTCGACCTCCTCCTTCTCCATGCTGCCGTCCCGGTGACCGCAACGCCTGCAGCGGAACCCTTTCCCCGTGCCCATGGACTCCATCCCGCTGCCGCAGATGGGGCAGGAGGGGTTGACAAGACGGATGTCAGCTGCCAGGCCAGTGACCTCCAGCTTCTCCACGTTCAGCGTCCTGTTGCACCCCGTCTCCTGCGCCCTGACGCCGCCGTAAACGGTCACGGAGTCCCCGGGCCGGAGGAGTCTGACCGTGTCCCTGAAGCCCCCAGTGGGCTCGTAGGCGGCGCAGTCCGTCAGCGCCGTTCCATCCCCCAGGACGAAGATGACATGGCCCCCCTGAATGGTGCGGGGGCTCTCGACGACCTCCCCCGTCACGATGGCGGGATTGAAAGGCGCCAGATCCGAGATCTTCGACCGATGCCTGAGGTGGGCGTCCGTCCCCTGGTTGGACCTGAAGATCACCCATCGTTCCACGGGCTCGAGCGGCATAATGATCGTGGAGGCAGTGTACACCGCTCCCGGGTCCTCGCCCCTGATGCCGTAGAGGATGGGGTCGGGCCCGTGGGGGGCGATCAGGACGCGACCTGACTCTGAATCCACGTTGTTGAAGGTTGAGCCGCCCAGGCGTGCATCCATCTCCCGGACGGAGCTCTCGTCCAGTTGCCTGGGCTTACCCCAGTTCTCGGGGGTCCGATAGGTGAGGAGCTCGAAGGTGTGGTCGCCCCTCTGGAGCCCCCCTATGGCGGCGAGGGCGCCAATGATCCCCCTCATGTTCTTGTAGCCGACTGCTGAGGCCTCGACCTCGTCGATCAGCTCACGTGCCTCTTCAAGTGTCACGACGCTCTGGACGACCCTGTCCGAGAAGTCCATGACGGGCTCCGGGACCTCCCCCCTCATGAAGACTATCCCCGGGTTCGTGTTCCCGCAGTCGAACTCGGCGAGGGTCTCGACGGCGTCCACGACCATTCTCCTGGCATTCCTTTCATCCTCCTCGTCGACCTCGATGCGGAGGCATACCGCCCCGTTCCCCCTCGTCTTCCAGGGGACGTTGGGATTCAGCCGCAGGAGGTTGAGGAAGTCCACGAACTCGACGCCGAGGGCCTGCAGCCTCTCGACGAGCAGGGCGCCTATGTAGGTCGTGCATCCTCCCTGGGGGGAGTCGGTGTCATCGATACCGATGTGCAGCTGCAACCCAGCGCCCTCCCGAATTGGAAGTGCGGAAGGGCTATTTAAATGTGGGACGACTTTTCCCAGTTTTGGAAAAGCCTCCCATAGATGGCGAACGCACCTCAAAAACGGGAAAAAAAGCCTTATTTTTCCTTAGGGTGGTATCTAATTGCTTTTTCAGTCAGAGAAGCCTTTTATCTGAATATTGTTCCGTAATAACTTGAGAAAGGGGTGCAATATATGAGGAGAAATAATCTGGATATCTGCGCAGACATCCTCCGGGTGTCTCGCAGTGGGGCTAAAAAGACCCATCTGGTCTACAAGGCTAATCTGAACTTCAAGATCGTGAAGAGCTACCTGGACGACCTGGTGTCAAGGGAGTTCATCGAGAACAGGGGGGAGCGCTTCTTCATCACTGAGAAGGGCTCCAAGTTCATCGAGAGGTACGACGCCCTGGTCGCGCCGCTCAGCAGCAAGCTTTGAAGGCGTCGAACATGAATGTGAAGAGACGAGTGATGGTGTACGCCATCTCGGTGGCCTCCGTGTACGTGTCGATGAACCTCATGACCAAGTTCTTCATCGACATGCTCAGCAACTTCACATTAACGGTCGTTTAGGGTCGTAAATCCCCCAATTCTTTCCGAATAGATTTCTTGGGTTTTGATTCCGAAAAGAATATTTTGTGTCTCGTCGATCTCTTTCCTATGTTGAATTCTCTGGACACGGTGGCCCTGAGGCGGAAGGCTCTCGAGCTCACCCAGGCCCAGCTCGCCAAACTCGCCGGCGTCAGCCAGTCATACATCGCCAAGCTAGAGGCGAAGACGATCGAGCCCTCCTACACGAAGGTCCAGGCCATCTTCGAGGCCCTCGAGGAGCTCGAGAAGGGGCGTGAGACCAAGGTCGGCGAGATCATGACGGCAGACGTCGTCAGCGTCCAGACGGGAGAGCGGATCCAGGTCGTGGTGAGCCTCATGAGGAAGCATGGCTTCTCACAGTTCCCCGTCTTCGCAGGGAATAAATCGGTGGGTAGCGTCACTGAGCGCTCCATCATCGACAGGATGGTGAGCTCCGACGGTGATATCGTCGTGGGGAACAGGGCTGTCTCGGAGGTCATGGAGGACCCCTTCCCCCAGGTCGGCGAGGACGCCCCCATCTCCTTGATCGCGAACCTGCTCAGGGTCTACCCCGCGGTGCTCGTGCACCGGAAGGACAAGATAACGGGCATCGTCACCAAGGTCGACCTGTTGAAGGTCTTGGTCTAGTCACCGAATGGAAAAAAGTTCACCCCTGGTCGTGTAGGAAAGATAGCCCTGCATCTATAGGCATTCGCAGGAAAAATGTATGGTATCTGCGAGCCTAGACGACGATCATCGTGAGCGTCGATCTAACCTTGTCGAGTCGCCTGATCTTCCAGCTGATGGTGTCCTTGAGGTCCTGCATAGTACCGGTCTCGATCCGCGCAATGATGTCATAGACGCCGTAGACCATGTGGGCCTCCTTCACCTCAGGGATAGCCGTGAGGTCCTTCAGCACATCGCCCTCTGAGCCGATCTCAGCGTTGATCAGGACGAAAGCCGTAGCCGTAACCGTCTCACCTTGTCAATCTAACTTCAGACGGATACTTAACTTTTGCTAGATTAACATATAGTTGCCCAGTAAAGATGTGAAAACGGGCGAAGGCGATCCGTGAAAACGGTTAAAGGTCACTCAGCCCAGATGATAGCCATGCCCCTTCTGCACCTCCAGGAAACCAAGATCGATTGCGAGCTCGTGATGTTCGACATGACGGGCACCCTCATCGACGTCCAGCCCAGGATCAGAGCCCGGGCCGCGATGCGGGCAAAGGTCATGGCCGAAAGAGTCGGCGACGAAGCGGTCAGAGAATGGGCGAGGCTATCCGGCGTAGAACTCGAAAGCTGGGAGACTGACGAGGACGGCCCCTTAGCAAAAGCCCCGAGGCGTGAAGACTTAATCGTGGGCGCTGCAGCCATCTACGTAGCCGGATACAGGTGGGATGAGGCGAAGGACCTAGTCGAGAGGGTCTACGACGAGGCCGACAGGATGCTGCCCTCGGTTTACGAGCCCTCCCTCTTCGAAGGTGTAGAGGGGGCCTTGAGGGCGCTACGCGCCGCAGGTTTCAAACTCGCCATCGCGACCAACGATCGACGGGCCGAAGCCGAGGAAACCCTCAGGGTGATAGGGGTTCTGGATCTCTTCGAGGCCGTCGTGGGCGCCGACGAGGTTGTTGACCCGAAGCCATCCCCCGCGATGGTGCTTCTGGCATGTGAACGCTGCGGTGCCACGCCATTAAAGACCGTTTACGTCGGGGATCAGCCCACGGACATGGAGGCAGGGAGGCGGGCGGGGGCGGTCGCCACGGTACTCGTCAAAACGAGCCCGACGCCCGGACTGGTGGAACTCGCCGACCACGAGATAGAGTCTGTGAGCGAGCTACGGTCAGCCTGAGGGACCTATAACCTCGGGTCCAGGGCGGCTGTGCACATTGCTTAAACGTCGATGACCCTTATGGAAGAAAGTGAGAATGCCTTGATCCTGGACGAATCGGTCGACGTCAGGGAGATGCGAGCGATAGAGATGAACTCCGAGTACATAGGGGTCTCGAGGCTCCAGCTCATGGAAAACGCGGGTGCCGGCGTGGCGAGGGCAGTCACCCGCCGGTTTGACGCTAAGAGCGACGTGGTCCTAGTCTGCGGGCTGGGGGGAAACGGTGGAGACGGCTTCGTGGCAGCGAGGCACCTTGCCGGCCTCGGATACACCGTCAAGGTGATACTCCTCGGCAGGTACGAGAACATCCGCTCGGAGGAGGCGCTCGTCAACTGGAATGCCCTCAGGAACATGGGCGCGACGGTCAAGATCCATGAGGTACACGACTCCGCCGAGATCGCGCCGCTGAAGGCCGATGTGATCGTCGACGCCCTCATAGGGACCGGTGTCAGTGGCGCTCTCTCCGCTTCCTACAGGGAGATGGTGAAGGCCATCAACGGATCCAGAGGGTTCAAGATATCGGTGGACGTGCCGACGGGGCTAGAGTCGGACACGGGAGCCGCCCGCGGCGAAGCCGTTAAGGCGGACGTGACCCTGACATTCCACAGGCCCAAGACCGGGCTGAAGAAGGCTGAGGGGTATACCGGAGCGTTGGAGGTCTGCCCGATCGGGGTCCCCCCTGAGGCCGAGTTGTACGCGGGCCCCGGGGACGCCTACCTGGCCCACAGGAGGCGTGAGCCGGACTCTCACAAGGGGGACTTCGGTAGGCTCCTCATTATCGGGGGGAGTGAGACCTACTCGGGCGCCCCAGTCTTGACGGGCCTCGGGGCCTACGCCGTCGGGGTCGACCTCGTCTACGTTGCCACTCCAGAGTCGGCCGCTTCTATAATAGCGGGCTTCTCCCCGAGCCTGATAACGGTCAAGCTGAAGGGCTCAAGGTTCTCCATGAAGAACGTCGAGCAGATCAGCCCGTTACTGGATCGCGTCGACGCCATTGCCATCGGGCCTGGCCTGGGGCTCCACGAGGGGACCGTGGAGGCGGTGAATTCCATCGTCGAGACCGTCGAGGGGAGGGGGCTGCCCCTGCTCCTGGACGCGGACGCCCTCAAGGCGTACGCTGGGGAACGGCGTAAGCTGGGCGGTCGGGCTATTCTAACGCCACATCAGGCGGAGTTCAAGGTCCTCACCGGCAAGGAGGTGAGCGGGACCCTCGATGAGAGGGGAGAGCTGGTAGAGAAGTGGGCGTCGAGGCTCGGGGCGACGATATTGCTGAAGGGAAACGTCGACGTCGTGAGCGACGGTGTCCTCACTAGGTTCAACCATACGGGTAACCCGGGGATGACAGTTGGCGGGACAGGGGACGTGCTCTCAGGCGTGTCCGCGGCCTTCCTCTCGATGGGTGTGGGTGCCTTCGAGGCCGCTGTTGCTGGTGCGTTCATCAACGGGGCAGCCGGTGACGCCGCGTTCTCCGAGAAGGGCTATCACCTCCTGCCGGAAGACGTTGTGAATAAGGTGCCGACAGTCATCGAGGATGCTATAGGTGGCAGGATGCGGCGAGCCGACTAGGGCGCGTCTAAATAAAGGCGGCTCAACCCTGAGTCACTCCCGTGTCTTGGTGATCTCCTCGATCTTGAGGTACTCCCTGCCCCGGTTGAAGTAGGTGATGATGTTCTCACCCTTCTGGGTGAGCGCGTAGATGATGTTCGTCCTCTTGTCCCTGTTGTTGGAGGCGTCGATCTCCTCGATCAGGTCCTGGGACAGCATCGACTTCAGTATCTTCTGAAGGGGCTTCCACGATAGGTTGGCCTCATACATGATCCTCGTAGGCTTGCTCGTCCCCCTCTTGACTGCCCAGAGGACGTCTAGGTAAATCTCAAGTCTCGATCTCCGAGGCATATCTAACACCCCTAGTGCCTGAATCCTCTACTCTCGCAACAGTTATTTTCGTTTGTATGTAGTCCAGCTCTACATTACAGATACCGGACTGTGATCTGTAGTAACACACGTGGAAATCGGGTCATCTCGGCACGCGAGGTGGATTAAGTTGAGGCCCCTCAGAGCCTCATCCGGGGGGCCGTCTCCAGCTGGAGGAGGTCCTCCGCCCGCTTGAAGTACTTTATCACGTTCTCGCCCTTCTGGGTGAGCTCGTAGCAAGCGGTCGTCCGCTTGTCCCTCAAGTGCGTAGGGTCGTACTCCTGGATCAGATCCTGCTTGATCAGGGAGTCGAGGGTCCTCTTGAGCGGCTTCCACGAGAGGTTGGACTCGTACATTATACGGGTGGGCTTCTTGGTGCCATTCTTTATGGCCCACATCACGTCGAGGTAGACTTCCAGTTTAGATCTTCTGTGCTTCATCTTTTACGTTCCCTCATTCTGTATCTGCGTTATACACCTATACATTATATCGGTTTTCCGATATGTTCGACCTATTGCCCACTCCCTCAGATATAAGTATTTCTGATCCATATCTAGGGTACATATACTAAAAACGAACTTTAGTGACCTAAATACAGTTATGGATCAATAATTCATATCTTTCAGTCGCAGAAAAAACCCGAATCTACCCCCCGAAACCCCGACTACATCGTCGATGTATTGCGACGGAATGCTAGTTCACAACCACAAGTGACCCCCGCGAATCCCTACAGTGCTTGTGTAGGGCAGCTATCTCAGTCCCTCAGGGGGGGCTGTTGAGGAACCTCAGGGCAAGCGAGACCAGCGAGATCGCAATGAGCAGAGGGGAGGTCGCAAAGAAGAAGCCGTCCTTCCTGTAGACCCAGACGACGAACCACGGGAGGTCCTCGAGCCGGGGGAGCTGTCTGGCGATCACCGGAAGAAGGACCAGGGCGAGCCCAGAAGCGATGAGGATCAGTCCAAGGGTGGTGAAGGGCCTGTAGAGCGGCTCCATGCTACTCGAGGAGTTCTTTTTCCCGTCTTTATATAAGGATCTGGTAGGTTGAGCGAAAGAGATATATCATCTAATGCCTCCCCCCAGACAGAATTCAGGGGGAGTGATAACTACGAGGCTGGTCATTTTGGGCCCTCCGGGGTCGGGGAAGGGGACGCGGGCGAAGATCATTGGTAGGGTGTACGGGATCCCCGTGGTAACGACGGGGGACATGCTCCGTGAGGCCGTCTCCGAGGGCACCGAGCTGGGTCGGCTGGCCGAGGCGTACATGAAGCGCGGGGAGCTCGTCCGGGATGACATCGTCATTGGAATAGTCGAGGAGCGGTTCAGCAAGCCGGATGTCGAGGAGGGCTTCGTCCTCGACGGCTTCCCCAGGAGCGTCAAGCAGGCGGAGGCCCTGGATCGGATCCTAGTAAAAATGGGCATCGCCCTCGACATAGTCCTCAACGTCACCGCCCGGTCCGAGACCATCCTGGGCCGGCTGTCGCTACGGAGGTCATGCCCCAAGTGTGGCGCCGTCTACCATATCAAGGACATGCCCCCAAAGCAGGAGGGCATCTGCGACGAATGTGGGAGTCCTCTGGTGCAGCGGGATGACGACAAGGAGGAGATCATCCTCCACCGCCTGGAGGTCTACAGGGATCAAACCGTCCCGATCCTTGAACGATATAAGAAGGCGGGCAAGGTGAAGGAGATAAGCGGCGAGCTTGAGATCGATCAGATAATCGACGAGGTCAAGCGTGTCCTCGGGGGCGTCTAAATCCCTCAGGTCTTGTAGCCGAACTTCCTGAGTATACCCTTCCTCCACTCTACGCCCTCTTCTTCCTCGACGCCCAGGGGCTTCTGACCGTCGATGACGCCGAGGACGCCTCTCCCCTGCTCCGTCTCAGCGACGATGACCTCAAGGGGGTTCGCCGTAGCGGCGTGGATGGTGCAAACCTCGGGGACTACCTTCAGCTGGTTGAGCACGTTAATCGGGTAGGCCTCTTTCATGAGAACGACGAAGGAGTGCCCGCATCCAAGGTTCAGGGCGTTGGACGCCGCCGTCTTCTTCAGATCCTCGTCGTTCCCCTCCACCCTGACTAGGCGATCCCCTGAGGACTCGCAGAACGCGAGGCCGAATTTGACGCCAGGGGTCGACGTCATCATCGCCTCGTAGACGTCCTCGACGGTCTTGATGAAGTGGCTCTGCCCAAGGATCAGGTTGCATCCCTCGGGCGTCTCCATCTTTACGACCTTCAGCTCCATGTTTTCACACGATCAGACCAACGTTCTTAACCATAAGAGGGTTGCGACCTCAGTTAATGTATTAAGAAACCGTTGCAGAATTTTTATACGATGTCAGGTAATCGCCGGCGGGGCAGGTCCGATGAGTACTGGAGTAATAGCCCCCGCCTGGGCTGGGGGGATGTGCCCCATAGCGTGGCTCCCTACGTTCCGACGCCTCAGAACATCGTCAACAGGATGCTCAAGCTCTCAGGGGCGGGGCCCGACGACGTTGTCTACGACCTCGGATGTGGCGATGGCAGGATCCTAATCACTGCCGTCGAGGAGTTCGAGGTAAAGAAGGCCGTGGGCTACGACCTCAACCCCACGATGTGCGGCAACGTCCAGGTGAAGGTAGACGAGAGGGGGCTTGCGGACCGCATAGAGATCGTGAACGGCAACTTCTTCCTCGCCGATCTGTCCCAGGCATCGGTCGTCACCCTATACCTGACGACTTCAGGGAACACAAAGCTGAAGCCCAAACTGGAGAAGGAGCTGAGGCCGGGTGCCCGGGTCGTGAGCCACGACTTCCCCATCAGGGGATGGGAGACGGTCAAGAATGATCCCCCCGACCACTACATCGTGGGCTCCCACAAGATCTACGTCTACGAGGTTCCCTGTTCCTATGATGCTAAGACGTCGATCCCCCGTACAGAGGAGGAGGACAGCCGCTGGAAGCGGATCCGCGACCTCTTCCTGAGGAGCGAGGGGGAGGCCTAGAGGGCCCCCAGGACCAGCGCTATCAGCGCCATCCTCGCGTAGATACCGTGCTTCACCTGCTTGAAGTAGAGGGCGTGGGGCGTGTCGTCGACGTCCCTGGCGATCTCCGTAATCCTTGGAAGCGGGTGCATCACCTTCAGGTCCTGCTTCGCCGACTTCAGGAACGCCCTGTCAATAAGGAAGGCATTCTTCACCTTCTCGTAGTCAGCGGGGTCGGAGAACCTCTCCTTCTGCACCCTAGTGGCGTAGAGTACGTCCAGCTCCGGCAGGATCGACTTGAGGTCGTCGGTCTCCTCGTAGTCCAGCTTCCCCTTGACGTCCCTGATGACGTCCTCCCTCATCTTCAGCTGATCCGGGGAGACGAAGTGGACCTTGACGTCGTAGTTCCTGAGGGCCACCGCTAGGGAGTGGACCGTCCGACCGTACAGGAGGTCGCCGACGAGGGCGATGTTGAGCCCGTCGATCTTCCCCTTCGCCGTCAACATAGTGTGGAGGTCGAGGCAGGCCTGGGTGGGGTGCTCCCACGGGCCCGAGCCCCCGTTGATGACCGGAATCTCAGCGGCGTCCGCAGCGATAATGGCCGCGTCCTCGGACGGGTGGCGCATCGCGATGACGTCGCAGTAGCTCTCCACCGTCTTGATCGTGTCCGCAAGCGTCTCTCCCTTCGCCACCGATGAAGTCTGGGGCTGCGCGAAGCCTATCACGCTTCCCCCGAGGCGGCACATTGAGGCCTCGAAGCTGAGGCGAGTCCTCGTGCTCGGCTCGAAGAAGAGTGAAGCGAGTATCTTACCCTTTAGAAGATCGGAACCTTTCTCCACGAGGGGCATCATCTCCGTCGAGGACTTGAGGATGAAGTCGATCTCCTCCCTGTCGAACCTCCTCATGGAGATGATGTCCTTTCCCTTGAAATGGGATGAATCTACCAACTCTGGTACCAGTAAATCCTTCTCCTGTTGCGTTTAAAAGTTTGACCGACATAAATAGGGAAACGTGAATCAGATGCTGGACAAGATCTCGAAGGCAGTCGAAGCGCGGAGGGGGGAGGCCATCTCCCTGCTCCAAGATCTGATAAGGGTGCCAAGCCCCAGCAGGGAGGAGGCCGAGGTCGCCCAGCTCATCGTGACGAAGATGAGGAAGGCGGGCTGGGACTCCGTTGAGGTTGACGAGCTCCACGACGTCATGGGCAGCATCAGGGGCCGGGGCGGAGGCAGGAGCATTCTATTCAACGGGCACATTGACCACGTCCCAGAGGGAGACATGGAGGACCCCTATTCGGGCAAGGTCGCTGACGGCACGCCCTTCGGCGTGGAGGGAGAGGTGGTCTACGGGCGGGCGGCGTCGGATATGAAGGGAGCCGTTGCAGCTATGATGATGGCTGGCAACGTCCTGAAGGGCCTCGGCGTGAACCTGAAGGGGGACTTCAAGGTGGCGGCGGTCTCTCAGGAGGAGATCGGGGGCGCTGGGACCATCTCCACCATCGAGGAGTACGGGTTCCTTGGGGACCTGGTGGTCATCGGCGAGGCCACCGACATGGAGGTCGCCCTCGGTCACAGGGGGAGCACCAAGGCAGAGGTCGTGGTCAGGGGAAGGAGCTGCCACGCCAGCGCCCCCGAGAGGGGAGTGAACGCGCTTCACAAGGCCGTCGACATCATCAGCAGGATCAGGGACGACCTCATCCCCCGCCTGCCCGACCACCCCCTCTACGGTATGACCACCCTCACCACCACGAGGATCTCCGTGAAGCCGGAAGCGTCCAACGTCGTCCCTGAGGAGTGCAGGTTCACGGTCGACTGCAGGTACAACCCCGACTTCCCCACTGAGAAGCTGGACGCCTCCCTCACGGAGGTGATAGAGGCTGCCAAGAAGGATGACCCAGAGGTCGACGCTTACGTCGTGCCGAGGGAGGTGAGGAGGAGATTCTCGGGCTTCTACACGAACCCTGACGACTTCCCCGTCGTCGACGAGGCCAAGAGAGCGGTAGCCGAGGTCCTCGGGCGGGAGCCCACGGTGAGCACCTGGAGGTTCGCCACCGACGGTAGGCTCTACTACTGGAAGGGGATCCCCGTGTTCGGCTTCGGCCCCGGGGAGGAGCGGTCGGCCCACACCCACTTGGATCACGTGAGGGTGGAGGACTACATAGAGGCGATCAAGGTCTACGCCTGGCTCGCTATCAGGATCTGCGGCGTTGGGTGAGTCATGGTTCGGGGTAGAGATGTATCTGCCTGAGGAGCTCCACGAGAGTCGGGGAGAGTTCATAGTCCGGGAACTCCTCCGACTTCACCCAGCGGGCGTCGAGGGCGTCCGAGGAGGCATGCAGCTCCCCTCCAAGGAGCATGGCAAGGTAGTCGACTATGACGAAGTGGAACCTGATGCGGCCATCCTCGTCCTCGATGATCTTGTCGACCACGTCGAGGACGTCGACGATCTCTACATCCAGGTTCGTCTCCTCCTTCGCCTCCCTGGCCGCCGCGTCCGCTGCTCTCTCGCCGATCTCCACCATGCCCCCGGGGATAGACCAGAGCCCCTTGTCGGGCTCCGCGGCCCTCTTGATGAGGAGGTATCTGTCACCGTCGCAGATCATTACGCCAACACCCACGAGGGGCATCTCGGGGTAGAGCCGCCTGCTGCTCAAAGTGATCGAGAATAGTAGGGATCTTCCATTTAAACGGATGACGGTCGGGAACGGGCCTTCGAGCAGGCCTCTCCCGGCAGCATTTATTACCCATGGACCCGATGTGAAGAGAGAGGAGGACATTGAGGTTCCTGGTCTTCACCGACGGCGACTACGGCCTCAGGATACTTGAGAACATCCGGCTCAGGGGCCCCCCGGATTGGGAGGTACGTCATGTCCGGCTACCCCAGGGATTGCCCACGCTGGTCGAGGACCCCGGGAGATACCTTGAGGGCCTCAAACTCGGCGGGCGATGGGGCCTCATCATCTTCATGGCGGAGAGTCCCTCCGCCTTCTCCCTGCTACCATCCGTGATGGAGAGGGGCTCGTCCACATCGGTCATCGCCCCTGTCGACGACTACTCATGGCTCCCCCTGGGCCTCGAGAGGCAGATACGTGAGGAGCTGGGGGAAGTCGAAGCGATCTTCCCCCGGACCTTCTGCACCCTCAAGCCTGTGGGGGTGGGGGCCATCGACGAGTTCGCTGAACGCTTCGGGGCGCCTCAGCTGGTCGTCGAGGTCGAGGGGGGATTGATCACGCGGGTTGAGGTCGTGAGGGGAGCCCCCTGCGGCTCGACGTGGCACATGGCTGAGATGCTCCCTGGGACCCGGGTCGAGGAGGCCGGCAAGCGCGCTGGTACCCTCGTGCAGACGTTCCCCTGCCTTGCGTCCAGATTCGTCGAGCGGCTTCTCGGTGACGCCCCCATCCACCTGGCCGGGCATATAGCTCAGAGGGCCGTTGAGGACGCATTACGGGCCTAATCCATCGCCTTGGAGCGGTTCTCCTCCGCTGAAGTGGGATTTTGGAATGGATGTTCCAGAGCGTTTCATCATGTTCCTTTAGTTCAGATTCGAGTATTATGAACCATGGAACTGGACTTCAAGCTCATGATCTTCCTCGCCGCCATCATGATAGCCCTCACCTTGTTGACCAATGATAGAACCCCGCCGGATGAGGTGGCCGGGGAGGCGTCTGAGCAGTCGGGGGTTCACAGTCCGGGTCGCAGAAGCTCCATCAATGATCTGCCCCAGATTGAGAGGAAGTAGCTCAATTCGAGCGGGTGACTTTGGTTGCCCTAACTAGTTTCTATCAGCTGTCGGCGGGTATGGGGATCTCGGTCGCCTCCCTCTCCGCCATATCCATGTGGATGAACCTGCTCATAGGGGTCGTCACCGAGGAGGCGGGGTAGACCTCTGGGAGCACCTTCACCCAGATGGGGAACCTGCACTTGAGGGCTGTCCCCTTCACCACCGCCTCCCCTTGGGGGAGGTTGCCGATAAGGGAGGCGAACTCGTGCCCCACGATCTCCGCGAGCCTCTGCTTGTCCAGGTCCTCAAGGCTGTGGCAGATGATGTTGTTGGCGCACTGGGTGACCACAGTCTTCTCCACCGTCGCAAGACGTTGGGTGACGATCCAGAGGCCGACGCCGTTCCTGCCGCCGTTGGTGGCGATCTCCTTCACGACCCCCAGCAGCTTCCCCCTGGTCTCCTTCTCCCCGATCTCGAAGACCCCCCTCTGGGGCGCGTAGTACATTGCCTCCTCCAGGAGAATGACGCATCCGAACTTTCTGTTCTCGAGGGCCTCGTTGAAGATCCGGCGGAGGACCTGGGCGACGACGAGGTGCTTCTGGGCCCAGGTGTCCCTGCCCTTGGAGATGTCCATGATGACGACGCGCCGCGTGGTGAGGAGCTCTACGGGGTCGATGGGCTTCATGTCCCCCTCTGGGATCAGCTTGGCGCCGTTCACCGCGTTGAGCACCTGCTGCCTGTAGCTCTCGAACTCCTCCTCCTTCTTGTTGTAGCCAAGGGAGTCAGGGCTCACGTAGCCGACGGCCCTCCTAAGGTCCTGCTTGGTGACGGGCGCCGCCTGGGCGTAGAGTATCTTCAGCGCCTTCACGAGGATCTTCGCGTTCCACCAGGTCTTCTGCCAGCCGAACTCCGCCAAGTAGTCCTCCCACGGGATGTCGGAGGGCTGGAAGAAGCGCTCCCAGGGGACCTTGAGGAAGTTCTCAGGCCCGAGCCTATCGGCGAGGCTCGTGTACTCGCCGTCCTTGTCAACGATGAAGAAGCGGACGGGGGGGTTGAGAGAGGTTGCCCTCGCCACCATGGAGACGGCGGTCGTCGTCTTCCCTGTGCCGACGGCGCCGCAGATGAGGCAGCTCTGCCTGATGAGTGGGTAGACGCCGAGCTCGACGTCGAGGTTGGTGCTCGGGTCGGTGCCCAGGAGAAGCTTCCAGTCGCCGTTGGGCTTGGTGAACTTGGCGACGATCTCCCTATCCGCGTGGTAGATGGGAGTCGTGGGCGTCAGGGGGTACCTGAGCTGGCGGAGGCTGTCGTCGCCATCGATCCAGCCCCACTGGTATCCGCAGGCGTGGATTGTGGTGTCCTCCGAGTTGTCGATGATGTGCCCCTCCCTGAGGAGGGTCTCCTCGTACTCCCTCACCCTCTTATGGGGGTAGACCCTGGTGATCTGGTAGACCACCGGCAGCCCGTTCTTGGGGTGCTCGACGTAGACGAGCTCGCCCTTCGCCAGCTCCACCCCCCTGAGGAGGACGACGGTGAGCTCGTCGAGCCCGTACTCACCGTTCTCGCTGTAGGTGTATCCGACCGTCAGGCTCCCATCCATCTCCCTTCCCCCCAGTATGGCGCCAGGTAGGTCACATCCCCGGTCTGGCTTCCCACCCTGCTGACGATGTCCCTGTAGACGCCGCTGATGAACTGCTTCGATATCTTGACGCACTCGTCGGCCCTCACGATAGGCAGCGGGATGCCCCCCCAGAAGCTGGAGCCGTAACAGTGGTCGGCGATGTCCTCTAGGTGGCCCAATGCGAAGGCGGGGACGTCGATTCGGACCGGCGGTATCGCCCAGTCTCTGCTCATTCGGCCGTAGAAGGAGTAGATGGGGCACCTCACGGCGTCCATGAAGGGGGAGGCCCTCACCGCCTTCCTGATGGCCGACCTGGGTGAGAAGAGCTCCGTCCTCTCCCCCACCTTGAGGGTGTGGAGCATGATGAAGGCGTCAGGGAGGTCAGTCTCTTTCTGGATGCCCATCTCGTAGACGAGGTATCGGGCCGAGGGGCGCTTGACTACGCCGGCGACGGGGACGTCGGTCTCCATGCACAGGTTGAGGAGCCTGTTGACGGCGTCCAGAAGCCTCTGCCTGTCGGGCTCCAGCCCTGCCATGCTCCACCAGTTGCTGAACGCGAGGGGGCCGTCGATGAGGAGGAGGTCGACAGTGTCGTCCCCCCTCAGGTACTGGTACGCCGTCTCGTAGAGCTTGGCCTCGCGCCTCACGTTGAGGACGCTGTTGAACCTCTCACTGCCCTCGGCGTAGGAGGCGGTCACCGTCTCCGGTTTGAGGAAGAATCGCCTCCCGGACGGGATGGAGTGCACGAGAGCGCTGATCACGGCGTACCTCTTGGAGGCGAGGGGGAGGACGTGGCTCCCGGCGTCCGCCCCGGCCACCTCTCCGTAGGCCTCCCTCTTGTTCATGTCGAAGATGGGCATCTCCTCCCTAAGCCTTTCAGCGAGCTCCCTCATGGTGGGGATGCCCCTCTCCACATCGGCGTACACCTCGTTGAGCAGCAGGTTCCTTATGGAGAGGTAGATGTTGGGGGCGGGTGTATTGATGTCGTTCCTTTCGCCGACGCCTCTCTCACGGACCTCTAGAACCAATCTCTCGCCCCCCAAGAAATCCTTATTATACAACAGTTTTTTTCCTACATATTTAAACCCTATGATTTTTTCGAGCGTAATTTGGGAAAAAGGCCTCATTATATATAAAGGAAGAAATTATTACGCTCAAACACATTCACACATCATTGCTACAACCAAAAGTAAAGTTAATAAGAAGATCGAAAAATATGGGTGTGTGCAAAATGGCGGATGAATACACCCTCCGAGACAGGGTTTTCAGAGCTTTCTTGAGGGATCCAGTGCTCGGACCGAGCGAGATGGCGGAGCTCCTGGGTGCGAAGTACAACTCCGTTAAGGCGATATACGCGAAACTTTCGGAGGAGAATCTGCTGAGGAGGTCGGGGCGCGGCAGCTACGAGCCCGACGTACCTGGTATCATTCTCAACCTCATGGACCGTATAGAGACCCTGGAGAAGAGGGCCAAGTAGGGGGCAAGTGAATGTCCACCCTGATCGACAAGGCCCTGAGCGACCTGAACCCCGGGACAAGCCAGTTCCAGGTACTCATCTACCTCGCCTTCAAGGGCCCTGCGTCACCGAGTCAGATAGCAGAGGAGACCGGCATCTCTCCGGGGACCGTGCGTCCCGCATTGAGGGCACTATTGTCCAAGAAGTACGTCACCCAGGGCAGGGACGGCTCGTACCAGTCTGAGATCGCCTTCACTGAGATAATTTCGGACGTCTACAAGAACCTCGTAAGGAAGCAATAGTCGCCGGGGGTTGGTGTATGGTTGGGTCCGATGAGCTCGATGGGCTGAGGAGGGCGGATAGCCAGCGGCAGGTCTTCCTCCTGCTCGTGGAGCGGGGGGAGCCAATGTCGTCGAAGGAGATAGCGGAAGCCCTCTCCCTCACGGTGAACGCCGTGAACATCTCCCTCTTCAACCTGTTCAACAAGGGGCTCGTGGACCGGATATCCCGAGGCATCTACAGGTACAAGCTCGGCCCCGTGCTGGTGAAGCTGCTGCAGGAGTACCTTGAGAGGTGACGATGACGGCGGACATGGAGAAGCTGGAGGCCCTCAAGCTGGGCACCTCGGCCTTCAAGGTTCTCTGCTACCTCTCGTTCAAGGAGGCGCCCCTGAAGCCCTCCGACATCGCCTCAAAGATCGGGGAGAAGCCCTCGACGGTGCGAGCGCGCCTCGCTGAGCTGAAGGAGGCCGGGCTCGTGAAGTCGACGTCGAGCGGATACACCTCGGTGTTGACCCCTTACGATATACTCATGAAGCTGTATCGAGATATGAAGAGTGAAAAGGGCTGATGACTGAATGTCTGAAGATGTGATCAAGGATCTTAACGAGAAGATGGATGCCATCCAGAATATGAAGAAGGCACCCAGCCAGAACGTAATATTCTTCCATCTCCTGAGCACGGGGAGGACGACGACGGTGAGGGAGATCTCCAGCGAACTCTCGATGACCCCCAAGGCGACGGAGCGGGCCGTGGCGAAGCTGCTGGAGAAGGGCCTCATCCAGAGGGCCGCTTTCAGGCAGCGCTCCTACTCCTGCGACAGCCGGCAGATCCTGCTGGCGCTGCTGATCAGGACGATGGACCTGCAGGAACGGATGGAGAAAAGGGGCATCTAACCCTTCTTCTTGAGGGGGGGCACGACCTCCTCCTCGAGCCACTTAACACCCTTCGTCGAAAGCTTGTAGTAGGGCGCCCTGTCCACGGGCTTGAAGATGTGGCCCCGCCTCCTCATCTCGTGGAGCCGCGCCGGGACCGTGACCTTCTTACCACTCGCCGAGAGCCTCGCTGTGATCTCCCGGGAGCTGGCCTGATGCTCCCTCATGCAGTAGAGGATCAGGCCGATCGCCTCGTAGTGGGAGAGCTTCTCCCTCGTGATGATGACGGGGCCGTCGCGGCTCACCTCCATGATGCCCTTCAGGTCGTCCTTTGCCTGGGTGGCCAGCAGAGCGGAAACCTTCTCGTTGACCTCGCCGACGAACTTCTGGTCCAGGCCCTCAAGGGCGTCTAGGACCTCCTCGGCCGTCTCTCCGCTCACCCTGATCTCACCGAATGGGGTATTAATGGCGACGGTGACCCGGGGCATCACTTCTCCTCCGCCGGCTCATTGATGACGTACAGGTATCCCCGCTTCTTGTCCTTCCAGCGCCTCAGCTGCCCCTTCTTGACGAGCCAGACTAGGACGCCTGAGAGGGTCGTCTTGGGGAAGAAGATGGCGTTCGCCTCCATCGCCTCCCTTAGCTCGCCGATGGGGCGGGGCGTTTTACCCCACTCCGTTGAGAGGAGGGCCGAGACCGCCTCGCCGCACTGGTTGGTGCGGCTGATCTTGGGATAGTTGAGGGGCGCCTCCTCCTTCGGCTTCTCGACCTTGAGCCTCTTGGGCTTGGGCTCCCCGTTGAACGCGTTGTTCACCTTGTCAACGATCTCGTTCAGGTCGTCGAGGGTCGAGAGGACCTCTTCCTTCGCGCCGCCGACCTCGATCTCCATCTCCCCGATCCTAACTCTAATGCGAAAAGGAGTGTCCTCCATTCAATCACAACAGGACTATAATCCCGTAATAATTATGGGCTTACAGTATATTACTTTTCATGTAGACGGGACGGCGCATGAGATGTGTCTGGCACTCCTGTGAAGTGCCAGAATAAGGCGTCTTTCGTCGTAATCTTGGTTATTTATTCTTTCCATTGCCTCCGTATTGAAACGTGAAGATGCATCATTCTTCGAATTATCGAAATTATGACACTTGCTTAAATAGTGCCGCGGTGTGCAAGCGTATTTCACATATTTAACTGTCGAATAAACGATGCCTCGATGATCGACGTCGTTTATCACCTTCGTGCAACTGAACGTGTATCTGCCGTCTGTCTGGTTAAGAAATGCCGAGGTAGAC
>DATLAV010000192.1:0-18662 GCA_035527235.1 Patescibacteria group bacterium
CGATGATCTCCATTCCCGTGTTCAGGTCGAGGTTGCCGGTGGGCTCGTCCGCCAGGATGATCGCCGGGTCGTTCGCCATCGCCCGGGCTATCGCCACCCTCTGCTGCTGGCCCGCGGAGAGCTCAGTGGGCCTGTGATGAATCCTCTCCCCCAGGCCGACAGAGGTAAGCAGCTTCTCCGCCCGTTCAAGCCCCTCGTCCCTGGGTACGCCCGCGAAGACGGTGGGCAGGGCGACGTTCTCCACCGCCGTGAGCACCTGTATCAAGTTGAAGGTCTGGAAGATGTACCCGATCTTGCGGCACCTGAGCCAAGCGAGTTCGTACGCGTCGAGCTGGGAGATGTCCACCCCGTCGATGTAGACCCGTCCCCGGGTCGGCCTGTCGAGGCCACCGATCATGTTGAAGAGGGTGGTCTTCCCGGAGCCAGAGGGGCCGACGATGGAGAGATACTCCCCCCTGTTGATCTCGATGTCAACGCCGTCCAGTGCCTTGATAGTGACTCCGCCCATCTCGTAGTGTCGCGCAAGGTCCTCCAGCTGAATGATTATGTCAAAGCTCATAGCTCAATGCCTCCACCGGGTCAAGCCTAGCTGCCCTGAGAGCGGGGTAGATGGTCGCCACGACCGAGAGCACTGTTGAGAGGATCATGGAGCCCACGAGCACCGTGAGGGTCTCCAGTGCCGGCACCTTGAAGATGACGCCGAAGCCCACTGTGAACCCCGTCGAGAGGAGCGCGCCCCCGATGCCCATTAGGAATCCCAGCAGGCCCCCCGCCACTCCCTGGATGAACGCCTCCACGAGGAAGAGCATCAGGACGTGCCTGTCGAGGGCGCCTAGGCACTTCATCGTGCCTATCTCCTTGTACCTCTCGTAGACCGCAATCAGCATCGCGTTGGTGATCCCCACCACCGAGACCACGATCGCAACGATCATGAGCCAATACTGATACGCCTCCACCCGCAGGCTCGCCCCGCCCGTGGCTGTGTGGACCCTGTAGAACGAGTCTGTGAAGAGGAGGGTCGTGAGGAACGCGATCCCGAGGGCGACGGACGCCACGTTGATTATGGCGCGGTCTCTGCGTCGCTTGATGTAGTCGACGCCCAGCCTCACGGCATCCCATAGGCTGAAGCTGACTCCCTCGATTCTGTCTCCGCCCATTGGATCGTATCAAACATTATCACGAGGATAAAGAATCTTTCTTTTTTATGATGCATGAAGACGTCTAGGCGTCCTGTATTTAAAAAAGAAAAGTCAGTTCCCGTTCTCCCATTGTACGAGTCCATACGGGGGATCCATGCATCATTGGGGTTCGTCGTCCAGGTCTTTGTCCCACCGATCGGGGTCCCAGCTCTCGTCGAGATCCTCCTCTTCCCATCCGATGCAGTCGAAGCAGAGCTTTCTCTTGACGTCACCGCACTCCTCGCAGAACTTGGCCTCGCATTGGGAGCACTCGAAGACCGTAACAACCTCTAATCCACATATCTCGCAGATGGGCATCGTCGTTCTACCCCTGAATTCTAGGGTGAAAAGCATTTCCTTTATAAACCTATTGAACGAGCCGGGGGAAGGGCAGACCCACATGCCCAGCCCGCTTTTATACACTGGCCGGGAACAGGTTGATGAGTTCTAGATGAACATCGATTTCCACAACCACTTCTATCCCAAGGAGTACATGGAGGAGCTGAGCAGGGGAGGCGGATACGCCCGGGTCGAGAGGGACCCTCAGGGAAGGCTGCTTGTCCACTACGAGGGGGACTACAACATCGTCGTCGGCCCCCACGTCGATATCGACGCGAGGTTGAAAGCGATGGACCGCTGCGGCGTCGAGATGCAGGTCCTCACCCTGACCACCCCCAGCGTCGAGAGGGAGAACCGGGAGCGTGGCATCAAGTTGGCAAGGCTCGCGAACGATGGATTCAGCAGGGTGGTGGGCGAGCACCCCGACAGGTTCGTGGCCCTCGCCGCCCTACCGCTGCAGGACCCCCAGGCGGCCGCCGAGGAGCTGGAGCGGGCCGTACTGGACCTGGGGCTCAGGGGGGGCACCCTCATGACCAACGTGGGCGGCAGGCCACTCGACACGGAGGAGTTCACGCCGATCTACGAGAAGGCCGTCAAGCTGGACGTCCCCCTCTTCCTACACCCTACCTCACCTATCAACTCGAAGGCGATGGGCGACTACAGGCTCGTGCCGATCCTCGGCTTCGGAGTCGACACATCCCTACTGGTGCTCAGGCTCGTCTTCGGCGGAGTCCTAGAGCGGCTGCCCGGCCTCAAGCTCGTGGCGTCCCACCTAGGCGGCGTCTTCCCCTACCTGAGGGGTAGGATCGAGACCGGCTTCAACGCGTACCCGGAGTGCAAGGTCCACATCTCGAGGTCGCCCTCCTACTACCTGAAGAAGATCTGGACCGACTCCATTATCTACGACAGGGATGTCCTCATGTCCACCCTCGCGTTCACCGGCCCAGAGAAGCTGGTGCTCGGTAGCGACCATCCCCACCAGATCGGCGACCTCGCCCACTGCGTGGGGCGCATCGAAGAGCTGGAGATCGGCGAGGAGGAGAAGGAGAAGATACTCTGGCGGAACGCCGCTGCGCTGCTCAAGTTGGACGTCTAGAGGGCGTCTCCCTTCTTATTGTCAATGGAGCTTGCTTAGATCGGATGCCGCCCGGTCCAGGCCCAGCCGCCTTAGGGTCTCGGGTCTCGGTATGCCGGAGTCGAGGTCCCAGCCCCTCTCCTCGTAGTACTCATCTATCATCGTCTTCTCGTCGACGACGGTGCCGCTGCTGGAGCCCTCAGTGAGGGGCTCTTCGCTGAAACGCCGGGGGAGCCTGTCGTCAGCCCTGCGGATGCCCTCCCTGACGTTGAAGGCCCGCTCTACGTTGACGATCCTCTCACCTACCAGCCTCACTTCCGACGGCGAGAGGCGTATTCCCGTGGCGGCCTCGATCACCTCGGAGGCCCTCTCGAAGGTGAGTATCTCCATGTTCTGCATGATGTTCTTGCAGGGCTCCAGCGAGTCGATGACAGCGTTCCAGTCCTCAAAGTAGGAGACCAGCTTCCCCTTCCCCCTGTCTGCCATCCTCAGGGTCGCCTCGGGAACGCCGAACATCCTTTCACCGATCTCCGGGTCGTCGTTGAGCTCAAGGAAGGGCTCGCTCCTCAGGTGGTCGCCGCCCCTGCTCGCGACGGCGTAGCCGAGGCCGAAGCCCTTCAGCCCCCGGGGGTCCGCCATGATGATGTCGAGGCCCTTCACCTGCATCGTGAGGTCAAGCCCCCTCCCCAGCTTCATCGCCGCCGCCCTGGAGCCGTCCGCCAGCACGTCACCGAAGCCCTCGCGCCTGGCGATCTTCCCGATGAGGACGAGGATGGTGTCGCCGTTCCCCCATGACAGGTCGAGGCCGTCCGCCTCCTCCCGGGTGAGCATCCCCCTCTCGTGGAGCTCCATCGCCCAGGAGATGAGCTCACCGGTTGTGAGGATGTCGAGGCCGAGCCTGTTGCACATGTCGTTCGCCTTCAGGGCGAGCTCCAGTTCCCTGTTCCCCGTCCTCGACGTGAAGGAGCCGAGGGCCTCGTACTCGGGTCCCTCGCCGTAGAGCCCCTTGAACCTCCCCTTCCTCACGACGTATAGGCGGCTGCAGGGGATGGTGCAGGCGAAGCATCCGCGGGTCTTTACGTTGAACTCCTCCGCGAGCCTCTCGCCGCTAACCTCCTCGGCGTGCTCGAAGACCCCTGAGGTGTAGTGGCGGGTGGGCAGGAACCCCATGGCGTTCGCCATGAGGAGTATTCTGGAAGTGCCCATGAGCCTCCTCCCCGGGTACTGCTCGTGGGAGTAGATCTCCTCCTCGATCTCCCTGACGAGCCTCTCGAACCTCCCGGGCTGGGCGACATCGATCGCTCCGGTGCCCCTCACCGCGAGGGCCTTTACGCCCTTGGAGGCCATCACCGTCCCCATCCCCGTCCTCGCGGCGGCCCGCATCAGGTTCATGAAGAGCCCCCCGAACCTGACGCCGTTCTCAGCGGCGGGCCCCACTATCGCCGTCTGGACCCTCCTGTCCCCCAGGTCGGACTTTATTATCTCGTCGGCCTCGTAGACACCCCTCCCCTGCAGGTGTGAGGCGTCGTGGAAGCGGACCTCGTCGTCCTCCACGTGGACGTAGACCGGCGTGCTGCTCCTTCCGTCGAGGATGATCTGGTCGTAACCGGCGAACTTCATCTCCGCCGAGAAGTGGCCCCCGGCGTTGGTGTCACCGAGGATGCCGGTGTGGGGGGATTTGGCGGAGATGTTGAGCCTGCTCGCAGTGGGGAACATAGTGCCCACCAGGGGGCCCGAGGCGAACATCAGCCTGTTCTCGGGGCCCATGGGGTCTGTCCCGGGGCCAACCGTCTCGTAGAGAGTCCTAGCGTTGAAGCCTCTGCCGCCCAGGTAGCACGCCGCCGTCGCCCTGTCGAGCTCGCTAGTCTTCGCCTCCCTCTTCGTGAGGTCGATAGTGAGTATCCTTCCGGCGTATCCGTGAAGTTCAGGCATCTATCCCCCACCTCCTCCTGAGCTCGATAAACGCCTCCTCCGGGCGCTCCATATAGACGTCGGACTCCACGTAGCTTAGGGTCTTCGTCGGGCACCTCTCGACGCAGGCGGGCTCCCCGCCGCAGAGGTCGCAGATGGCGGGCTTGGAGACGCCCATGTTGACCGCCCCGTAGGTGCAGACTTTAGCGCAGATGCCGCAGCCTATGCACTTCTCCTCGTTCAGCGTGACCACGCCGTTCCCGTCCCTCTCCAGCGCCCCCTCGGGGCAGGCGTCGGCGGGGGGGCAGCTGTCGCACTGCCTGCAGAACAGAGGGTAGTCGAGACCGTACCTGTCCTCCTTGATGACGGTGACCCCCGAATAGCTGGGGCTGAACCTGCCCTCCTTCTGGAAGCTGCAGACCATCTCACAGTACCTGCATCCGGCGCACTCGGCGGCGTTCACTAGCAATCTCTTCAACTTGCCCACCTAGGTTTCGGCGTTTTCCACTCTATACCTTTTCGAGGGCCTCCCTCAGCAGCTCAGCCTCGACGTTGCCCCCGCTGATGACGATGCCGACCTTCCTGCCCCGGAACCTTTCAGGGTTCTCCAGGATGGCTGCGACTCCCACCGCCCCGGCCCCCTCGACGACCTGATGCTGCTCGGAGAGGAGGAGCCCCATCGCCCTCAGGATTGTCTCCTCCTGGACGAGGATGAAGGAGTCGACGAGCTGCCTGCAGAGTTCGAAGGTCATCGAGCCCTCCTCGATGCCGCCGTGGAGTCCCTCAGCGACCGAGTCGTCGAGGGGGATGTCCACGATGTGCCCCTGCTTGATGCTCTCATACATGACGGGGGAGGCTATGGACTGGACTCCGATCACCTCGACAGCCCCGTTGACCCCCTTGACCGCGCAGGCGACGCCTGAGATCATGCCGCCACCCCCGACGGGGACGAGTATCACGTCCAGCTCGGGCTGATCCTCTATCATCTCCAGGCCCAAGGTTCCCTGTCCCACGGCGACGTCGACGTCGTTGTAAGCCGAGACGAAGGTCATCCCCTCCTCGGCCTCCATCTCCCTGGCACGCCTCTCGGCCTCCATGTACTCGTCGCCGTGGACGATGAGCTCCACGCCGTAACGCTCGATCGCCCTCCTCTTCACCATCGGGGTGTTGCCAGGGACGACTATCGTCGCCTTGATTCCGAGCATCTGGGCTGCCCGGCCTACACCCTGGGCGTGGTTCCCGGCCGAGGCTGTGACAATCCCGCGACCCTTCTCCTCTTCAGTGAGCTTGAGTATCTTGTTGAAGGCCCCCCTCGCCTTGAACGAGCCCGTGATCTGCTGGTTCTCCAGCTTGAGCCAGACCTCTCCTCCGCAGATCTCCCCCAGAAATGGCGCTGCCTCCGTCGGGGTCCTCCTCACCAGCTTGCCGATTCGGCCCCTGGCGAGGTAGATGTCCCTGAGTTCCATGGGCTATTCACGCCTTCGCAGGCTTATTTATCTACTCACTGAGTAATAGACGGGTGCAAAAATGAAGCACATCATCATTGACACCGATCCGGGCGTCGACGACGCACTGGCCATCATGCTTGCGTTCTCCTCACCGGAGCTGAAGGTGGAGGCGGTGACCACCGTCTCCGGGAACGTGAGTGTGGAGAAGGGGACGCTGAACGCCCTCAAGCTCCTCGAGTTCCTCGGCGTCGAAGGGGTGCCGGTCTGCGTCGGGGCCTCCAAACCCCTCCTCAGGGAGGCCCATGACGCCTCCGGATTCCACGGCGAGTCAGGGCTGAGGGACGCCGAGCTCCCGGAGCCCAGGATGAACGCTGACCCCCGGAACGCCGTCGAGGTGATCCTTGAGAAGGCCGATGAGCTGAGCGACGAACTGATACTCGTCCCCATCGGCCCCCTCACCAACGTCGCCGCCGCCTATCTGGCTGACCCCAACTTGATGGGGCGTATAGGCGGCATCGTCATAATGGGCGGGGCGTTCAACCTGACTCCCTACGGCATTGGAAATGCCAATGCCGTGGCCGAGTTCAACGTGTGGCACGACCCCGAGGCGGCCAAGATCGTCTTCGACTCCGGGACCCCTATCGTCGCCATTGGCCTGGACGTAACCACGGACCCCAAGAACCGCCTCAACTCCGACAGGTTCGAGAGAATAAAGGCACTGGGCAATCAAAGGGCTAGGCTACTGGAGGGCCTATGCGGGAGCTCCATCGAGCGGTATGGCGGCGTCAGCGTCCACGATGTCCTGGCGGTCGCCTACGTCATCGACCCCACCATGTTCGGGCTGGAGAAGCACAACATCGACGTCGAGGTCCACGGAGAGCTCACACGCGGCATGACCGTCGTGAACAGGAGGCATAGGAGCAGCCGGCCCGCCAACGTGGACGCCTGCGTCTCCGTCGACGCCGTGAGGTTCCACGAGCTCTTCTTCCGACGGGTCGCCCAGGGGAGCGAGTGAGCTATGCCGGACATTGTCTGCTGCGGCGCCATCAACTGGGACATCAACCTCTTCTCGGAACGCCTGCCTAGGACCGGGGAGGAGGTGCCCGTGCGCGAGATCCAGAGGGTCTCCGGAGGGACGGCCGCCAACGTCTCCGTCGCCGCCGCAAGGATCCTCGGGAGGGGAAGGGTCGCGTTCATCGGGGCGCTGGGGATGGACGAGATCGCTGAGAGGCAACTGGAGATACTGGAGGCGGAGGGCGTCGACTCTTCGTGCGTCGTGAGGGTTGAGGACGAGTCCGGCCAAGCTTACATCACCATCGGCTCCGGCGGAGAGAACGAGATCCACACCTACTTTGGGGCAAACCTGAGGCTCTCCTCCGGGCACATCTCGGAGGCTCGGACATCCCGTGTCATCGAGATGGCAAAGGTCGCCGTCATCATGGATCCCCCCCTCGACGTGGCACACGTCCTCGCGGAGATGGCCTCATCAGCGGGTTTGAAGGTGATCTGGGACCCAGGGGTCTACGCAGAGATGGAGCTCGACGCCCTCGCGCCCACGCTTGAGCACGTCGACTACTTCATCCTCAACCACCTGGAGTTCGAGAACCTCCTGGGGACCAGCGAGTCGGAGAAGATAGGATCCATCCTCGGATCTCGGAAGCGGGGGATCAAGGCGATAATCAAGCGTGGCAGCGAGGGCTGTACACTGCGGGAGTGCACTACGGGGACGACTATACATGTGGATGCTGTCCCCCTTGAGCGGCTAGGGCTGGAGATGGTGAACACCGTGGGATGTGGCGACGCATTCATCGGGACCTTTGCGGCCGCAAAGGTTGAGGGTCTGGATGACATGAGCGCCCTACGCAGGGGGTGTGCAGCCGGATCATTCAAGGCGACGAGGAAGGAGACGCGGGGCGGTCCCACAGCAGTCGAGTTAAAGTCGTTACTAGACGCGTGGTCAGGCAATAGAACTTGAAGACTGACTAATCAATTATTTTTTCTTCTCTATGGATTATTCTGCGTAAACGTTAAGACGGGCGATAGGGGAGTGGGATGTATGAAGTTAAACCACTACACTGAGATCGAGGAGGCGGAGGTCGGAACTCCTGCGAAGGACGTCAAGGTCCAGTGGCTCATCACCGAGGAGATGGGTGCCCCAAACTTCGCCATGAGGAAGTTCACCGTGGCGCCGGGAGGATACACCCCCAAGCACGTCCACCCCTGGGAGCACGAGACTTATATTGAGTTGGGTGGAGGGGTGGTCTTCGGCAATGGGAAAGAGAGCGCCATCAAGCCGGGAGACGTCATCTACGTCCCCCCCGACGAGGAGCACCAGTTCCGCAACACAGGCGACGAGAACCTAGTCTTCCTCTGCCTCATCCCTCACCAGAAGAAGTAGAGTAGGAACCCGGTCAAACTTTCTCACCGGGAAACCTTTTTTCCGGTAACATTTTCTGGTTCAAGACCACAATAAAGCCGGAGGAATCTATGTCCAACACGAGGGTCCACCTGTTCATCTCCGGTCGCGTCCAGGGCGTGAACTACCGCAGGTTCACCCGTCGCGAGGCAGTCACCCTCGGGTTGAAGGGCTGGGTCCGGAACCTGCCCGACCGGAGGGTCGAGGCCGTCTTCGAGGGGGAGGAGGCCGCCGTCGATGAGCTCGTGCGACGGTGCTGGAAGGGTCCGGGGATGGCGATCGTTAGAGACATCCAGGTCCGGAAAGAGCCCCCCACCGGCGACTACACGGACTTCACCGTGAAGCGATGATCACTGAAAAGATAAAAGGGCGCTCCGACTCGATCAAAGGTATGGACTACAGGCATCTCCAGGGGGACGAGGCGGTCGAGATGATACTTACCATCCTCAAAGAGGCCGGGAGACCCCTCACCACACGGGAGGTCCAGGACGAGACCGAGAGCAGGCTCGTCAGGTGCCCCGACTCCACCGTCGCGTTCCTGAACCGCCTCAGGCGGCAGGGAGCCATCAACGGGGAGCGATCCAAGGAGAGGCGGGGCTGGATCTGGTGGGTGGACGCCTAGACCCAGGAGACGAGCCTCTCTGAGCCCTCGATGAGCTCCACCCATCCGTCGTAGCTAATGAGCGAGACCCCCTCAGGAAGTTCTTCGATGCCCGATCCCTCGTCGTCTGGCTTCAGGACGTAGATGCCATCGCAGAATCCGATGCCGGAGATCAGGTCTCGGTCCTGTGCGTGCCTGATCCCATCACGGATGAACAGGAAGGTGACCCCCTCACCCTCCTCTGCCACCCTCCGGGCTATCTCAACGGCAGTCTCAACGCCGTCTTGGCGACCGATGACGAACAGAACACTCACCTTCATCCCCCCTAGAACGTCACCACCGAGCCGCACTCCGCCATCTCCGACGCGATCCAATCGACATTAACCCGGAACATCTTGACCTCGGGCTCCAGGTCCCCGTCCGTGACCCCGCGCTCCGAGACGGAGTCGGAGAGGGCGTGGATGCCCGCCATGTCTGAGGCGACGAGGAGGTATTCGAGGATCGTGGGGTCCGTGAAGGTGCCCCGCCTGAGGCACTCGACGCCATCGTCGAGGAAGACGATGACAGGCGCGCTGTCCATCCCGAGCATGGCGGCGCTGAGGCGAAGTCCTTCGGCGACCCTTGCTAGCCGCTCCGGCCCGCTGCGTATCACAATCATCGTGCCCTCCATCATCATTCACCCCACGTGGAGCACCCTGTCGGCGTCGCCCATCAGATCCACGAGCTCCCCGAGGCTGCTCAGCTCGGCGCCCGAGACCATCTGCCTGAGGGCGGTGATCCCGTTCTCCCTGGCGCTGGTCCTGCAGGCGAGGAGGGGAACTCCCAGGTTCGAGAGCGCTTCATCCCCCCCTTCGGCTTTCAGGTGCCTCACCGAGTCGCCGTTGAAGAAGACGGTCACCCTGTGCCCCCTGCCCGCAACGGACCTCGCTAGTCCGGAGATGTTCCTCAGGGCCTCAGGGGACTCGGATGATGTGACTAGGATGATAAACACGGGTTTCCGCCCTCAGATTCACCGTATTCTATGTCCGATGGGGTCATTAACCGTTTCCTTCCCGTCCGTTCAACGTTTTTGAATGGGTGTTCTAAAACCTAGGATTAAGTAACTAAGGTTAGTTATAATATAACGTGACAGTCATGAGGCTTCCTGTATTCGCCGTCTACATCGACACGCGGCGCCTGGCCACGTACACGTTGATAGCGTTCCTCCTCGGCAGCGTCATAGGAGGGGTCATGTGGAACTTCGGTGGGGTCTACGTCCCAGAGTCGGTGTCCACCTCCCTTTCATTCTTCACCGGGGACCTGGGTTCCCTCACCAGGTTCCAGTCCTACGATGAGCTCGTGGGGTTCTTGAAGGCGCCCTCGAAGCCCTCTGATATTCATGTTCAATGGGAAAGCGTCAGTGAGTTGTCAACAGATGTGGTTATAGTGCTCGAACCATCCAGCGCCGTTTCCATCGCAAAATCAGCAGCGGATGCAGCTCTGGCCGTGGCCTCAGCGGGGGAGGTCGTCTCTGTAACGGGTAAAGGCTTCTCAGGGACCAACGTGCAAGTCGAGGGCGTCGACGAGGCCGACATCGTGAAGACCGATGGCACCTACATCTACGTGGTGAGGGAGACCAAGCTCTTCATAGTCAAGGCGTATCCCCCCGAGGAGGCGGAGCTAGTCTCGACTTTAAACTTCTCCCAGTCCGTCCAGGACGTCTACGTGAACGGCGACAGCCTCGTAGTCTACCTCCGGATGTCCAAGAGCATCTACAGGGAGGTCATATTCAAGGAGCCCCCATCTGACATAACGGCGTCCACCACGGTCCAAGTCTACGACGTATCGGACCGGGCCTCCCCCAGCCTCAGCCTAGAGGTCACAGTGGACGGTAGCTACTTCAGCTCTAGGATGATCGGGGGCCACGTCTACACCATCATCCGTGAGAGGGCCAATGTGGAGGACGACGAGGTGGAGCTCCCCGTCCTCTCCTCAGGGGACTCCAGCTGGGTCGTCCCCGCCACCGACATCTACTACGTGAACGCCTCCGACAGCAGGTACTACTTCACCAACGTACTCGGCATCGATTTGAGCGACCTTGGGCAGGAGCCCTCCCTTGAGACCTTCCTCTTGGGCAAGGGGAACGTCATCTACGTCTCCATGAACAACATATACATCGCGGCGAGTCGGGACACCACGAAGATCTACAAGATCTCCATCGACGGCGGTAACATCAGCTACGTAGCTGACGGCGTCGTCCCCGGCAGGTTACTGAACCAGTTCTCCATGGACGAGTGCGACGGATACTTGAGGCTGGCGACGACCGAGAGCTGGGGGACCGTCAGGAACAACGTCTACGTCCTCAACGCGAGCTTGGAGATGGTGGGCAGTCTCGAGGATCTCGCCTCAGGCGAGGAGATCTACTCAGCGAGGTTCATGGGGGATCGGTGTTACCTCGTAACCTACCTCAGGGAGCGGGGGGACCCCCTCTTCACGATAGACCTGTCTGACCCCGAGAGCCCCACCGTCCTCGGGGAGCTGAAGATGCCGGGCTACTCTGACTATCTCCACCCCTACGACGACGATGTGCTCATCGGCCTCGGTAGGGAGATGCTCTTGGACAAGGGGATCTTCGACATGGGCCTCAAGATCTCCCTCTACGACGTCAGCGACGTCTCTAAGCCTGTTGAGCTGGCGAAGATGGTCATCGGCGACGAGGGTACCTACTCCCCCGCCTTGGATGACCACCACGCCTTCCTCTTCAACCGGGAAAGGGACCTCCTCGTGATACCGATCCTGGTGAGGGAGGTCGTAATGGACGAGGCTGTCGTCGAGGGCCAGACCACCTACTACAGGTCCCTCTCGATACGGGTGCAGGGCGCCCACGTCTTCGAGGTCTCCCCCGAGACAGGCATCTCCCTCAGGGGGATCATCGTCCACAGGGACATAGTGGTACCCGATGAGTCCAAGTACTGGTCCCTCTCGGCGTACCGCGTCGAGCGCAGCCTCTACATAGGGGATGTGCTCTACACGATCTCGGACAGGCTGATAAAGGCGAACAGCCTGGAGGACCTCGGGGAGCTCGGAAGCGTCGAGCTGCCCCTGTCATGATGGAGGTGATGAAGGTGGCCAGCGGGAAGAGGATCTACGGGACCACCTGGGACGTCTACCTCTGCATCCTCACATCGAACGGACCCATCGGCGTCAGGGATATCTGGAGGACGCTCTCGCTCTCCAGCCCAAGCCTCGCCCAGTACCACGTGAACAAGCTACTGGATCTGAGGCTCATCGAGTCCTTCGACGGCAAGTACAGGACCAACTCCGAGGAGAAACTGGAAGCACTACGCAGTTTCCTGATGCTGAGGGGGATGCTCATCCCCCGTATGGTGGTCTACGGCGCCCTCCTCTCGGGCATCCTCGTCTCCTATGTCACCTTCTGGCCCTGGAGGGGCGACTTCAGGGACATCGTCACCGTCTCCACCTGCCTATTCAGCATCGCTGCCTTCTTCTTCGAGGCGTACAAGCAGTACCGGGGGCTCACCGTCTTCCGTGTGGAAGAGTAAGAAAAGGGTTCTCAGTGGCTGTCGAAGTACTCCTTAGCCTTCTCCAGTATCTCGGGCCTCAAAAGGAGCTCCACGAGTGTCGTCGCCAGGGCCTTTGTACCGACGATCATCGCCTCCTGCCCCTCAGCTGTCATACTGGCGTCGGCGAGTTGGGTACTATGGCCGGGAGTACCGGTCTCGGCGATCTTGATGTATGAGCCGGTGGCGGGTATCCTCTGGGAGACATCGCCAAAGTCGGAGGAGGCCATGGGCATTCCATTGATGCTCTCCCTCCAGTCCTGCAACTCGACGCCCTGGGCGGCATAGTTCCTCCACAGCGCCTCTATCAGGGGCTCGTTCACCTTCTTTCCGCTGTAGCCCTTGCTCTTTGTGATCTCCACCTCTGCCCCCATCGCCAGCGCCGCCCCCTCCCCACACCTCGCAACCTTCCCGACCATCTCCTCGAGGTACTCCTCGTCGCTGCTCCGAACGCCAAACTTGAGTACCGCCCTGTCCGGGATGATGTTGGACGCCTGCCCGCCCTCCGTGATAATGCCGTGGATGACGAGGTTGGCGTCCCTCCTCGCCTCCTGCCTGAGCATGTGGGTCGCCGTGTAGGCGAGGGTAGCGGCGTTGAGCGCGTTGATCCCCTTATGGGGAGACGCTGCAGCGTGGGAGGTCTGACCCTTGAACTCCATGGTCACCCCCCACATACCGAGGGACCTGTTGCCGACGCTGTAGCTCGTGGAAGGGTGTAGCATGATGGCGGCGTCGATATCATCCCAGAAGCCGTTATCAGCCATGATCACCTTGCTGCCACCGCTGGGGCCCCTCCCCTCCTCCGCCGGCGTCCCGACGACGAGCAACTCGCCGTCAAGCTCTGTCATCACTTTGCTGGCGGCGATCCCCGCGCCGACCGCCGAGGCGGCGATAAGGTTGTGGCCGCAGCCGTGGCCCACCCCCGGCAGGGCGTCGTATTCGGCGATGACCGCGACCCTCGTCCCATCGCCTTTACCTTTATATGATGCCGAGAAGGCCGTCGGCATGTCGTAAAGCCCCCTCTGGACCCTAAAGCCTCCCCTCTCCAGCTCCACCGTGAGGAGCTGGGCCGCCTTGAACTCCTCACTCCCGAGCTCAGGGTTCTCGTATAGGAACCGACTTATCTCGTAGAGGTGGCTCCTCTGCTCCTCCACCGCCTTCTCAAGGCGAGTTCTGATCTCATCGAAGTCGACCAACTCGAATCGAGGAAGCTTGTTTATCCTACCAGATATCATTTTCGAGGTCTCACAGCCCAGATGAGTTCCGGGCTCCTGTTTCCAGGCCCTCGCGGCGCGACGTCATCCTTTATATTTTAAAACTTTCACTCTATCGACAAGGTGCATTGTATGGTGAAACGGGTCTATGCTTTCGGTGAGGGCAACAAGGAGATGAAGGCCCTCCTCGGAGGGAAGGGGGCGAACCTGTCCGAGATGACCAACCTCGGCCTCAACGTGCCCCCCGGATTCACGATCACAACCACGACTTGCAACGACTTCTTCAACGCAGGAGGGACGTTCCCCCCGGACCTCTGGGAGGAGGTCCTGGAGCACGTCACACTACTGGAGGATAAGACAGGCAAGAAGTTCGGCGACCCCAAGAACCCCCTGCTGGTCTCGGTGAGGAGTGGGGCGCCCATCTCAATGCCCGGCATGATGGACACCGTCCTGAACCTGGGCCTCAACGACGCAGTTGCCGAGAGCTTGGTCAAGCTGACGGGCGACGAGTGGTTCACATATGACGCATACCGCCGTTTCATCACCATGTTCGGCGATGTCGTCATGTACGCCGAGAGGGAGAAGTTCGACGCCGTCCACAAGGCGGAGAAGGAACGGGAGAGCGTCAAGGCCGACACCGAGATCAGCGTCGAAGGCCTCAAGAGGACGGTGGAGGGCCAGAAGAAGGTCTACGAGAGGGAAGTGGGCGGCAGGTTCCCGACGGAGCCCCTGGAGCAGCTCAAGCTGGCCATCGCCGCCGTCTTCAACTCCTGGAACATCCCCCGGGCTATCACCTACCGGAAGGCCGAGGGCATCCCCAACGACATGGGGACCGCATGCAACATCCAGATCATGGTCTTCGGCAACATGGGCTGGGACTCGGGGAGCGGAGTCATGTTCACCAGGAGCCCAAGCGACGGGAGCAAGAGCCTCTTCGGCGAGTTCCTGTTCAACGCCCAGGGCGAGGACGTCGTCGCCGGTACAAGAACCCCCATCAAGCTCGCTGACCTCAAGAAGGAGCAGCCCAAGCTCTACGATGAGCTCGAAGGGATCGCTATCAAACTTGAAGGTCACTACAGGGACATGCAGGACCTCGAGTTCACTATAGAGAAGGGCAGGCTCTACATCCTCCAGACCAGGACTGGGAAGAGGACCGCCCGATCCGCCGTCAAGATCGCCGTCGACATGACCGAAGAGGGCCTCATCGACAAGGAGACCGCCCTCACGAGGATCACCCCCACCCAGGTCGACCAGCTTCTCCACCCCCAGTTCGACCCCAAGTCCAAGGAGGCGGCAAGGTCCAGGGGGGACCTGCTCACCGTGGGGCTCAACGCCTCCCCCGGGGCCGCCTCGGGCATCATCATCTTCGACGCCGACACCGCCGAGGAACGGGGGAAGTCCGGGGAGGACGTGATCCTGGTAAGGCCTGAGACGACGCCCGACGACGTCAACGGGATGATCATGTCCAGGGGCTTCCTCACCCAGCACGGCGGCGGCACCTCCCACGCAGCGGTCGTCGCCAGGGGCTGGGGAAAGCCATGCGTCGCCGGGGCCGAGGAGATCAGGATCAACAACCAAGACAGGCTCTTCACAGTCAAGGGCCGAAACTTCAAGGAGGGCGACTACATCTCCATCGACGGCGCCACGGGCGAGGTCTTCTCAGGGGTCATCGACACCAAGATGCCCAGCTTCGAGGAGGAGGTGGAGCTCAGCCAGGCCCTGAAGTGGGCTGACGAGGTCAGGCGCCTTGGCGTCAGGACCAACGCCGACAACCCCGAGGACTCCCGGAGGGCCAGGCTCTTCGGAGCAGAGGGTATCGGCCTCTGCAGAACCGAGCACATGTTCTTCGACCAGGAGGGCGAGGAGATCAGTCGCAGGGAGAACATCGTCGAGATGATCCTCCAGTCGGACGCAGCCGCCCCCATCCTCAGGCGCATAGTCGACCTGGAGAACGCCCTCGAGGCGAGCCCGAACGACGAGATGCTTAGGGCTGAACTAGACGAGCTGAATGAGAAGGCGGACGCGAATCCTGCCGTCAAGGAGTACAGGAAGGCATTGGAGGCTGTCCTCCCGTTCCAGAGGAAGGACTTCGAGGGCATCTTCGAGGCCATGGACGGCCTGCCAGTGATCATCCGCCTCATCGACCCGCCGATGCACGAGTTCCTACCCCCCCGAGAGGAGCTCATCGAGGAGGTCACCTGGCTCAGGTGCACGGGCGAGAACCCGGAGGAGTTGAAGGAAAAAGAGGCGATCCTGATGGTCGTCGAGAGCATGTGGGAAACCAACCCGATGCTCGGCCTCAGGGGCTGCCGCGCCGGACTGATGTACCCGGGGCTCACCGAGATGCAGGTGCGCGCCATCTTCGAGGCCGCCTGCAACAAAGCGAAGGAGGGCGTCGACGTCCACCCCGAGGTCATGATCCCCCTGACGAGCCACATAAACGAGCTCCAGGCGGAGAGGATGAAGCTTGAGCGAGTAGCCAAGCAGGTGATGGCCGAGAAGGGTGTCAACCTCCACTACATGTTCGGCACCATGATCGAGATACCCAGGGCCGCGCTGACGGCGGACGAGATCGCAGAGGCCTCAGACTTCTTCAGCTTCGGAACCAACGACCTCACCCAGATGACCTTCGGCATCAGCCGCGACGACGCTGAAGGAAAGTTCCTCCTCAACTTCGTCGAACGGGGTCTGCTCCCCGCAAACCCGTTCCAGCAGCTCGACTGGGTCGGCGTCGGCCAGCTCATGGAGATCTGCGTCAAGAAGGGTCGGAAGACTAACCCCAAGCTGGAGATCGGCATCTGCGGAGAGCACGGCGGAGACCCCCACAGCATCGAGTTCTGCCACATCATCGGCCTAGACTACGTCTCCTGCAGCCCTTACAGGGTGCCCATCGCCCGGCTGGCCGCAGCACAGGCGGAGCTGAAGCACAGGGGTGACTGATGATGAACACGAAGCTCGACCACATCGGCATCTACGTGAAGGATCTGGAGAACACCGTAAAGTTCTACGATGAGGTCTTCGGGTTCAAGGAGCGCAGCAGGCTCAACCTGGGGACGACGAAGATCGCTTTCCTGGACCTGGGGAGCGGCCTACTCGAGGTCGTTCAGCGCGCAGAGGCTCCGGTGGCCCCCCCGGGGAGCTGGAGCCACCTGGCGTTCACCGTCGAAGACTTCGACAGCCTCGTCGAGCGGGTGAAGAGGATGGGGCTCTCGCTCAGGGAGATGAGCCTCGAGGACGAGTCCAGGATAGTCTTCTTCAAGGACCCCGAGGGCCACGACCTGGAGGTCGACGAGAGCCCCTTCAATCAGTAGACGACGTTACAGGGAATCCCCCGGTGGCGGCACATCTCCGTCACCCTTCTCTTCAACTTCGTGTAGTAACCTGAATCCTTGGACAGGGCCGACTCAAAGAGGAACTTGACGTCCGGGAAGCTCTCAGCCAGCGTCCGTCTCACGACAGGCATGATCCCGGACTTGACGTTGAGCCTGTCGACGAGAAGGTGGTCGACGCTCCCCGCCAGCTCGTCCATCAGCTCGTCGAGGCCTTCCTCCGACAGGTAGGGCAGGAGGGGGCCCAGGAAGGCGTACGTTATGAGGCCCGCGTCGCTCATCTTCCTCAACGCCGCCAGCCTCGCCTCCACTGATGACGACCCTGGCTCAAAGGCCCTGCGTACGTCATCGTTGTAAGCCGTGACGGTGAGGCCGACCTCGCAGGAGTCGAACTGGGTGAGGAGGTCGACGTCCCTGAGCACGAGGTCGGACTTCGTCAGTATCGAGATCGGGAACTGGTGCTCCAGCAGTATCTCGAGGCAGCCCCTGGTGAGCTTCTGCTCCCTCTCAAGGGGTTGATACGGGTCGGTGACGCTGGAGAGCAGTACGACGCCTTTGCCCCTCCGGAGCGCCTCGGCCTTGAGCCTTTCAAGGGCGTTCACCTTGATGTCGACGAAGGAGCCCCACTCCTCATTCTTGTGTCCCCTCCAGCGGGCCATGAACTTGGCGTAGCAGTAAACGCACCCGTGCTGGCAGCCCAGGTAGGGGTTGATGGCGTAGTCCACCGAGCCGATGCCACTCCGCCCCATCAGGGTCTTGCACATTATCCTGCCGATCTTCACCAATCTAAGATTCCTGGATTAGAGGTGAACGGCGTGGTTTTAACTTTAGGCATCGAGATGTCCTTGAAGGATAGCTGGGGAAGGGGTATACTTCTCCAATCCGTCATTACTGGGATAAATCCCATATACTGGAGCCTCGGTCATAGAGGATAGGAGAACGTTATGGAACCGGCTCTGAGGGGAAGCGTCGAGAAGATCATCGACATCACGCTTGACGAGGAGAGCTTGATGGGCAAGTACCAGATCTTCAAATACTATCAGGAGCAGGGGGTCATCAGCTCCGTGGAGAGCGCACTCTTCGGCTCCATCTGGACCAACGTGATCACCGCCCTCGTGGACGTCAAGGCCAGAGCGAGGCAGGAGATAAGCGAGAGCGAGATGGACGAGTTCAAGCGGATATTCGCCTCGAGGGCCCTGGAGATAAAATCCAAGATAAACGAGATCTCCAACTTCTAGACTGTGGTATCCATAATAGAACTCCGTTTATCATCGTTTACCAAAAAATAACAAATATTTTTCGTTCTACAATTACGATTTCATTATTTTCTGGTGAAATATTTATAACTAAGTGTCTAGGTAATCGTGAGGTGAACCTGGATGACTTTGGAGCCATGTCCCCGAGTGATACTGGGCGGAACCCTGATAGACGGAACGGGGGGACCCCCGGTCAGAGACTCAGCGATAGTGATCGATGACGAATGGATCGTTGCCGTCGGCAAGCGCGGGGAGGTCAAGATACCAGAAGGGGCGGAACTTATCGACGCGACGGGGAGGACAGTCCTCCCCGGCCTCATCGACGGCCACATGCA
>DATLAV010000193.1:0-3755 GCA_035527235.1 Patescibacteria group bacterium
CCCTCGCACTTGGGGCCGGGCCCTCCGACGAGGGTTATCGCGAAGCTCGGGCAGACCCTTGCACAGAGCCCGCATCCAATGCACTTCTCGCTGTCGTATGCGTGCTTCCCCCTCAGCCCTTCGGGGGCGGGAACCTTCTCGAAGGGGTAGATCACGGTGCAGGGCTTGCTCAAGGCGTTTTTAATCAGCTCTCTCTCCATTGCCATTTTATACCACTCCTGAAAGGACCACGACCGCCATGACCTGAAGCACCGAGAGAGGCACCAAGTACTTCCACGCCCAGCTCAGCATCTGGTCGATGCGGAACCGGGCGAAGAGGACGCTCAGGTTGGAAAGTATGAAGACGCAGACCGTGGTCTTCGCCACGAACCAGACCAGGGGCGGGATGGGCCAGGGACCCGCGGGTCCCCCGAGGAAGAGGGACGTGAGCAGCGCCGCCGCGAGGACGAGTTTGAACTCGTGCCCCATGGTGATGAGTGCCAGCTTCTTGCCGCTGAACTCCACCTGCCACCCGTGGACTATCTCGGTCTCGGCCTCAGAGATGTCGAAGGGACGCATCTCCAGCTCCGCCAGGAGGCAGATCACGTAGATGCCGGCACCGATGAACATCGTGACGCCGAGGAGTATCCCCGGGAGGCTCGGCCCGGCCAGGAAGTTACCTACGCTGGCCACCTGCCAGTCGACGATGTTGGTTATGCTTAGGCTCCCAGCCATGATGGCCGGGGCGATGGCGACGAGGCCTAGAGGTATCTCGTAGGCGATCATCATCATTGCCGCCCTCTCTGCCCCGACAGCGCCGAAGCGGTTGGCGGAGCTCCAGCCGCCCAAGAATACGTTGAGGATCATTATAGTCAGCAGGAAGAGAACGACGATCAGGTCGCCCTCGAACGAAGCGACCGGCTTATAGCACCAGAGGTTCGTCAGAGACTGGATGGGGACAACGAATAGGGCTGCCAGGGGCAGCGCGAACAGCATTAACGGGGCGACAGAGAACAGGCTTCTTTTCGCTGCGGCGGGCGTGATGTCCTCCTTGGCGAGGAGTTTGATGACGTCAGCGAAGGGCTGCAGTATCCCCTGCCAGCCCGTGTGGAGGGGGCCGACCCTGTTCTGCAACCTCGCCACGAACTTACGGTTGATCCAGTTACAGTAGAGCGCGTAGCTCGTTAGGAAGAGGATGCCCGGGAAGACCAGGACCTCAAGTACGGTTACAGCAAGATTCGTCATTTCTGGTACCACCTTATGCCGTATCTCCTGAGCTCATCATCCGTCATCTCCCAGCTCCTGTCCTTCCGCTCGTCCACGAAGGCGACGCGGTCGGTGCAGCTGAAGCACGGGTCGATGCCCGCAAGGACGATGGGGATATCTGCGATGTACCCTCCCTTCAGCTTCTCGACGACTGAGGGGATGTTCCCGAGGGTCGGGGCTCTTATCTTGTACCTGTAGGGCTTGTTCTCCCCCCTGGATTGGATGTAGTGGATGAGCTCGCCCCTCTGAGCCTCAACCATGCTGACGGCCTCGCCCTCCGGGACCCTACCCATCGGCGAGAACTTCTCCGCGATGGGTCCTTCTGAGATGTTATCCAGCACCCACTTGCAGATGCTCACAGCCTCGAAGGTCTCGTTCACCCTCACCAAGACGTTGGCGAGGACGTCCCCGCTACTCTCCGTGTAGACCTTGAAGGGCAGCTCATCGTAGAGCAGGTAGGGTGTGTCCCTCCGAGTGTCTGAGTCCACCCCACTCGCCCTGGCGTTGGGGCCGCAGGCGCTCAGCCTTATAGCGTCGGCCCTTGAAAGGTATCCGACTCCCGTAGCCCTCTCTAGGATCGTCTTCTCCGTGGCGGCGACGCCGAGGTAGTACTTGGTCCGCTCGGCGAGGATGTCCAACATCTTGTGGAACTTGGGGAAGTCGTCTTTGTTGATGTCCCTCCTGACGCCACCGATCGTCGGCATAGCGTAGTTAACCCTGTTGCCGCTTATGGACTCCAGGAGGTCCATGACGACCTCGCGGTCCCTCCAGATGTAGTAGAAAAGCGTGTCGAAGCCTATCTCGTGGGCGGCGACCCCCAGCCACAGGAGATGGCTGTGGATCCTCTCCAGCTCGTGCATGAAGACCCTGATGTACTTCGCCCTCTCCGGGATCTCCATGCCCAGCACCTCCTCCACGTTCTGGGTGTATGCTGTCTGGTGGGCGTTGCTGCAGATGCCGCAGACCCTCTCGACGATGTAGAGGTTCTGGATATAGGTCCTCGACTCCATCGCCTTCTCGATGCCCCGGTGGTTGTACCCCACCCTGGGTTCGACATCGACGACGACCTCGCCGTCGACCTTGAAGAGGAAGCTCGCTGGCTCCTTCAGGGCCGGGTGCTGCGGTCCTATCGGTATTATGAACTCTCTGTCACTCATCTTTTCCCCACACCTTCCCGTCAACCTTCTCTCTGAGAGACTTTACGTCGTACTCCTTCCTGAGGGGGTAGACTCCCTCGGGCCAGTCCTCGCCCAGTATGAGGCGCTTAAGATCCGGATGCCCCTCGGGGACCACGCCGACGAGGTCGTGGATCTCCCGCTCATACAGGATGGCCCCGTTGATTATTCCCGAGATCGATGGGACCTTCGGGTCGTCGTAGGGCGCACGCACCTTCAGGTTCAGGACGAGGTCCTTCCTGCGTAGATGGTAAACGACCTCCAGCCCCTCGCCGGTGTCGAGCGCTGTGATCGTGGCGATATGCTGGAAGTCCTCCTTCTCTTTCAGGTAGGTGACGGCCTCCGTGAGATTCTCCCTCGGGATGAGTACGAAGGCTCGCCTCTCCCTGGGAACGCTGGACTCGAGCACACTCTTCTTGCCGAGGTGCTCGGTCAGCCTCTCGACCGTCTTCATGTTCTCTTCTAACAATGACATCCCATCCACCTCAGTACCCCGCGCTCACGAGGAGCTTCACCACGCCGTCGAGGATCGCTTCGGGCTTCGGGGGGCACCCCGGGATGTATGCATTCACCGGGATAATCTTGTCGACCCCCTCCATCACGTTGTAGCAGTCTTGGAAGACGCCTCCGCTGATCGCGCACGACCCTATGGCCACGACGAACTTTGGCTCCGGCGTCTGCTCGTAGATCCTCTTCAGCCTCTTGGCCGTCTTCCTGGGCACCGATCCCGTCACGACGAGGACGTCGGCATGCCTAGGGGTCCCCTTCAACAGCGCTCCGAACCTCTCTATGTCATATTTAGGGGTCAGCGCCGCGACGACCTCGATGTCGCAAGCGTTGCAAGCTCCTGCGTTGAAGTGTATCAGCCAGGGCGACCTTGTCCTCGCCCATGTAACTATACTCATCTAGTTTTTCCACCTCAGAGCCAGCATCAGTATCGAGACGAGGGAGGTCCCCGCGTACACGACGGGCAGCAGAACGTTGGCCGGTCTGGCGAGAGTGGTCACCATCACGAAGCCGAGGACGTCGAAGATCATGAAGTAGACGGCGTAGATGAAGAAGTTCTCCAAGTTCATACGCACGCGGATGGCGGGAACGTCCTCGCCGCAGGCGTAGGGGGCCAGCTTACCTGGCGTGTCCTCGCCCACGGGAGCGATCTGTTTACCAATCTCCCATACGACCAGTGCTGCGACCACTGCGATTATCAGCAAGATTCCGAAACCTGTTAGTCCAACTATCAACCCTGGTCCCTCAAGATTCCCTCTAATTACACAATATAACCTTTACGAAACTATATACTCCCCTACGCTATTGTGATATAAAGTTTAACAATCT
>DATLAV010000194.1:0-9418 GCA_035527235.1 Patescibacteria group bacterium
GTTTGACGCGTTCGAACCCACGACGAGGAGGGGCCTCTCCGCCTTCTTGATTAGAGAAGCCGCCACGCCGGGCCCGGATATAAGGTGTGCCCTCCTCGGCCCCGATATCTCGGCGGTCTGCAGGGGTCTGGCCTTCGCTGACATTACTTCTTTCTCACCATCCTCTTGAGGAGCGTCGGATCCAGCATGGCTACCCTCCCCTCCTCCCATCCCGACGCATCCAGGACTTCCATAACTTCCTGCCTCATCGTGAAGGGTATGTCGGCCTCCCTCCGAACTAAGTAGTGCAGGTCGTCAGGCATCGAGCTGAAGTATTTCCTGTGGAGGTCGATGTAGTGGCTCAGCTTGACCGCCCGCCCCTTCGTCGTGTCATTCGGGCGCATCACGAGCTTAGCGATCATCACCATGGCCTCCTCGGCGGTCTCGGCGGCGTAGAATAGGTGCTCCGGGACGGGCCCCACGTAGGCGCTCTCGCCGGTACGGGCGTCGATGTCGACCCAGTCCTCGTCTCGGTCCTTTCTCCCCAGGAGGTTCCTCCGATACTTGGAGCCGTGGGGACCGACGAGGACGGGTATCCCCAGCCTCCAGCATCCCGCCGCTATGCTTGCGGCCTTCTGGGACATCGCACCCCAGGCAACGCTGACGGCTCCCACCCTGTTGTAGATGTAGTCGGCGATCTCCTCGTAGTTGCCCCTGAGCGGGCGTTTGGCGAAGATGTTTGCTATCTTGATGGCGGCCCCCGTGATGTGGGCGTTGGAGACGCAGCTACCGACGTTGACCAGCCCCCCGGCGTCAAATATTCCGGGGTACCTGTCGTAGAGGTTCAATCCCTCGTCGTCCTTGGCCATGGCTATGCTCATCGCCGAGCAGCCCGACGTGACCACTATGAAACGCCGCTTCAGGAACTCCTCGGCGATCCTAGCGACATCCTCGCCCCCCGACGGATAGTTGGCGCAGCCGACCAGTGCGACGACCCCAGGTATCTCGCCGAAGACGATGCCCCTCCCCACTTCACGTATCTCTACGTCCGTGATGGCTCCCCGTCCAGCGCGGATGTGATAGTTCTCGGCCAGCCTCTTGTCGCCGGCACCCGCATTGATGAACGTGATCATCGGGAACTCCTCAGGGCAAACGCTCTCACACCGACCGCATCCGACACAGAGGGGATACAGCTCCCCAAGGGGTTCCAAGTCCCCGATCGCAGCGGACTTCACGGCGTCCATGATCGGCAGGCTGTTGGGACATGCACTTACGCACTCCCCGCAGCTTCTGCAGCTAGCTACCATATTGGTGACGTCTTCATTTGTCAGGAGTTTCGGCTCCTCCCTTCTCGAGTTGACACCAAGGACCGTCTTGACTGCGATCTCCCCCACCTTTCGGGGGTCAAGTATCAGCGCCCCGGGGCTGCGATCCTCAACGAGGTCCTCGACGATGGCGTCAGCCTCGTCTCCGGTCCTGTTGTCGAGCCCCAGCATGCATTTCTCGCTGGTCGCTATGACGGGGATCCCTAGTTCCTGTGCCTCGACCAGTATGTCGGTCCTCAGGCACTGCTCGTCGATGACCACGAGGTCGGGTATCCCTGACCTCATGTACCTGAGCTGCCAGGAGATGGGGCCCACTATCTTCGCTCTCTCATCGTACCTGCTGCTGTCGAGCGCGGAGCAGCAGAGCCCCCCCACGTCCACCTCGTCGAAGAGGTCGTTCTCCATGAGGTAGTCAATGATGTCGATGCTGGGCAGCACGTTGTGACCTATGCACAGGATGACGGCCTTCGAGCTGTCGATGGATCCGAACCCAATGTCGGTCGTGGGCGGGTCCGGGTCCCCCCTCGGCATGTCGAGGGCGGAGATCTGGGCTATATCTGCCACCTCCATCGCCACGTGATCGAGCATCCCGGCGTGGAACGCCTTGGACTCGAAGTCTATGCTGTCGCCCTCCTGACCCGTGTGCGTCGCGGCCATGAGCTGGACGAGCTGGGTCTCCACGTAGTCCAGCGCCTCCTCCAAGTTTCCAAGCGTCCTCGGCCTGAAGCCGCACACCAGCCTCACGTTGGGGGCCTCCACGTTAGTGTTCACAGCGACGTCGACGATGGCGTCCCTCCCGTGCTCCTCTATGAGGTGATCGAGCATGTGCCTCGCATGGGCCGCGTGAGTAGAGGCCCCGATGCAGCATGCGAGCAGGACCGTCCTCGACTGCTGGCCCGCCATCGTGATGCCGCAGGCTCCTCGCTTGTCCCCAGACAGGTCGCATTTCCCGAAGGTGCAGAGGCAGCATAGGTCGCAGAAGGGCATGTAGAAGGGCTTGTATCGGCTCAGCAGCCTCCTGTCCCATGCCCTGAGAGCGCCCACTCTGGGGAAGGGTGTTGGCCCCATCGCCTCGTCCCAAGTATTGTCTACGATCCTTCCCACGTTTATCTCGAGGCCCTTTACGGATCCAATCTGAGTCAAGAGTTCGTCGATCTTCAACTTCAGGTCTCGCTTGGTCAATTTTGGACAACCTAGACCGGTTTCACAGAATATTATTTTGTTTGTTATTAAACGTATACTTGGCTTATTCCATTGGGTTTGAATAGCGAGATGCTCCGACATCCCATGGATTCATCGCCGTAGTTAGTGAGAACTATGATTTCTCAGGAAAAGAATATTAGATATACCTCTTCTTTATCAGTCGACAGCCCGGAGGCGGGTTTTGTCACAAAAATTGGAGACAAAAACATGGGTTCCGACGAGATCAGGGAGGCTGCGCTGAAGTACGCACTCCTCAACGCCACCACACACGATGGTAAGGCTCAATCAGGACCGATCATGGGCAGGATCCTCGGCGAGTCCCCGGAGATGAGGACGAGGGTAGCCGAGGTCTCCGCCACAGTGAAGGAGGTCGTGTCGGAGGTGAACTCCTGGGCGCCTGAAGCCCAGCGGAGCATGCTCCAAGAGAGATGGCCGGAGCTGCTTGAACGCAAGAAGAAGGAGGAGAGGAAGGGACTGCCGCCCCTGGAGAACGTTGAACGCTTCAAGGAGGTGAGGACCAGATTCGCCCCCAATCCCGACGGACCGCTCCACCTGGGCAGCGCTGAGCCCATCATATTCTGTGACGAGTACGCCAAGACGTACGACGGCAAGTTCATCCTGAGGTTTGAGGACACCTCGCCGGATGTTAAGGCCCCGATACTTCAGATGTACGACTGGATACAGGAGGACCTGAAGTGGCTCGGCGTCAAGGTCGACGAGGTCTACATGCAGTCTGAGAGGCTGGAGATCTACTACAACAACGCACGGAAGCTCATCAATGACGGCTCGGCCTACGTCTGCACCTGCAAGGCCTCCGTCTTCAAGGAGTACTACACGTCGAAGAAAGCGTGCCCATGCAGGGACCTCCCGCCGGAGGAGCACCTCAAACGCTGGGAGATGATGCTGGATGGCACATACGAGAAGGGGGACGCTGTTGTGAGGATTAAGACCGACCTCGAGCACCCCAACCCCGCTTTGAGGGACTGGCCCGCCTTGAGGATAGCGGTGGGAGACCACCCCAGGATGGGATCTAGGTATCGGGTGTGGCCACTGTACAACTTCAGCTGCGCTATCGACGATCACGCGATGGAGATCTCCCACATAATCAGGGGCAAGGAGCACGAAGTCAACACCCACCGTCAGAGATACCTCTACGCCCACATGGGCTGGGAGTACCCTGAGATCATCAACGTAGGACGCCTCGGCCTGGAGGTTGGAATCCTCAGCAAGTCCGTTATAAGGAGGGGGCTGGAAGAAGGGCTCTACAAGGATTGGGACGACCCAAGGCTGGGTACGCTGAGGGCCCTGAAGAGGCGGGGGCTCCAGCCGAAGACGATACGCGAGCTCATGATCCAGGTGGGACCGAAGCCGATAAACTCGACTCTGAGCTGGGCGCAGGTGGCCGCGTTCAACCGTAAGAACATCGAGCCAACGGCGAATAGGTACTACTTCGTGAAGAACCCGGTGCCCCTCACGGTTCAAGGGATGAATGACGTTCGGGTCGCGGTGCTTCCTCTCCACCCAGACGACCCGGAGAGGGGGACAAGGGAGCTTACCGTCAAGCCTGAAGGGGGAAGGGCCTCCCTGATCATCTCAGATGACGATGCCAAGGGCGCCGAGCTTAGCAGCGTCCTCAGGCTGATGGGGCTCATGAATATCGAAGTCACCAATGTAGAGCCCGGGGGAATCGAAGCCCGGTTCCACTCGAACGGGCACGAGGAGGCGAGAAAGCTGGGCGCATCGTTCATCCACTGGCTACCCGACAGGGTTGGTATCCCGGTGGAGATTGTCATGCCCAACGCCTCAACGGTCAAAGGGATGGCCGAGCCCGGCTGCAGCACTCTGAAGGTCGACGACATGATCCAGTTCGAGAGGTTCGGGTTCGTACGAGTGGACAACGTCGATCTGTTCAAGGTTTACTTTGCGCACAGGTGAGATCGTTTCGAGGAATAATTCCCATATTTTGTCACGTCTATCACAAGGTTTAAAAATGGATGTCCGGTTAAAGGGTATGCACACTGGAAGGAAATGATATGTCTACACAAGATGTAGATCCTTCGAAACCTTTCTACGTAAGGTTCGAGGTTCCAAAGGAAGTCGCCGAGGCCTCATACGAGGCTCTTAAGATAGCGACCGAGTCAGGTAAGATCCGGAAGGGCACCAACGAGGCGACAAAGTCCATCGAGAGGGGGAAGGCGAAACTCGTTCTCATCGCCGAGAACGTTGAGCCTCCCGAGATAGTCGCCCACCTACCACTCCTCTGCGAGGAGCGGAAAGCCCCTTATGTCTACGTTCCTGATAAGCAGCTCATCGGTCAGGCCGTGGGCCTGTCCGTCGGCTCGTCCGCCGCCACCATCGAGGAGGCCGGGGAGGCCGAGGAGCTCCTGAACGAGATCTTATCGAAGCTCAAGGAGATTGTAAAGTAGGATGTCCCGAGAGTCCGAGGTCCTCACGCCAGCGACTGTCATACAGATCCTCGGAAGGACAGGGCTCACAGGGGAGATCATGCAGGTCAGGGTCCGTATCGAGGAGGGCCGCGACAAGGGCAGGATCATCACGAGGAACGTCAAGGGCCCCGTGCGGATCGACGACGTGCTCCGCCTCAGGGACACGGAGAGGGAAGCGAGGAAGATCAGGTAGGTGTGTGTCTGAATGCCCCAGGTCTACAAGTGCAGTTTCTGCGGACACGACATCGCTCCCGGCACCGGTATAAACTTCGTGAGGCGAGATGGCAGGGTCCTCAGGTTCTGCGGAAGCAAGTGCAGGAATAACTCCCTAAAGCTCAAGAGGGATCCACGAAAGTTAAAGTGGACCAAAGCCTACGTCAAGCGCTGACAAGGCAAGCCTTTAATCGACGTTATCTATCTCCTCTTCGAGGTCTAATTGGTGTACGAGGAGACACTAGTCATCTTGAAGCCCGACGCCATTGAACGGCGTCTCATCGGCAGCATAATCAAGCGATACGAGGATACGGGGCTCGAAGTCCTGGACATCAGGTACATCCCAAAGGTTTCTGAAAGCCGGATAGAGAGGCATTACCCCGCCTCCATGGCGGAAGGGTTGGGCCTGAAAGCCCAGAGAGCGACGGATGGGATAGCGGACCCAGAGGCCCACGGCAGGAAGGTTCTGGAACGGTTGAGGAGCTACTTCACGAGGGCGCCCGTGGTGGCGATCAGGATAGGGGGGGAGAACGCCATCAAGTCCGTGAGGGCGACAACGGGGTACACCGATCCGACGACAGCAGAGAAGGGAACCATCAGGGGGGACCTCGGGGTAGACTCCCTCGCGAAGAGCACTGATGAGGAGAGAGCCTGTGAAAACCTCGTCCATGCGTCTGGTAATCCAGAGGAGGCCAAGTTTGAGCTTGACCTGTGGTTCCCGGAGCAGTGAAGTCACAGAGCTCCTAAAAAAACACCTGTTGAGCGAGCTTTTTAAGGTCGTTGAGCTAGACCTATTATCTTTAATATGATGGTAAAAAGATGTTTTGGGTTGAGATTGTCCCTCTTCTTGTAGGCCTCTCCTTTTCTTAAGATGTTAGAGCTTGAGGCGGTCCTTTACGGCGAGGGACACTATGACGCCCAGCACTGACCCGATCGCCTGAGGTATGTTTATGATGATCTCAGCGGTCGCAGCGGGAACCCCCATGCCTAGGAAGAACGCCTCAGCAACGAAGTACCCGACGACTATCACGACCCCCCCTGCGAGCCACGCTATTATGGTCCTAGTTATTGTTCTGGTCTCGGGATCTCCTGCTATGTATCCGACGACGTATCCTTCGGCGCCCTTTATGATGGTCGTCGGGATGATGAAGGTCATCCAGCCTCCCAGTAGGTCGGCGAGTCCCGAGCCGAGGCCGCCGGCTATGGCTCCGATCACGGGGCCAAAGATCAGGGCGGTCGCCACAACCATCGCGTCGCCCAGGTTGAAGTAGCCCCCTGTGGCGGGGAAGGGAAGCTGCAGCATGAAGGTGCAGACGGTCGTCAATGCGCCCATCACGGCTATCGCGGCGAGTTCTTTCGTGCCAAATCGACTGCTTGTACCCATTTCACTCAACTCAGTATATCAACGAGATACTATAGTTACAACTAATATATTTAACGTGTTCGTTCAGATGATGGAAAAACACACTCCTAGAGGAGCACACTCAGCTCGTCCATGGCCTTGAGGACCTTCGCCCCCTTCTCGGTGATCCTCATGTACCTCCTCTTGCCCTCCATGTACGATTCCACGAGCCCCCGCTCCTCGAGGTCTGAGAGGTGCTGATAGACGGCGCCCAGGGTCATCCGCCTCTGCAGGGAGTTCCACAGGGCATAGCCGTAGGTCTCCTTCCTGGAGATCTCCTTGAGCAGCCTCTCCTTGGTTGCGAGCCTCGACCCAGACCCTGGGGACTTCCTCTTCTTGTTCAGGTTGCTGAGGATATCGTTCGTCTTCAGTCCGCTGCTCGTGATGAGGCTGACGACCGAGTCAGACCTGTCAATGATCCCGTCCTCGATCAACCGTGGGAGGCAGGCGACGGTGGCGGCGCTCGCGGGCTCGGCGAAGATGCCCTCTGAGCGGGCTATCTCCTTGCCGAACTCCATCATCTCCTCGTCGGTCACTGAGACCGAGAGGCCCCCGGACTCTCTGAGGGATCTAAGGGCCTGGGCCCCGTAGCGAGGTTCCTGGATCTTGATGGCAAGGGCGATCGTCTGAGCCGATGGCATCTCTGCGGGGCTCTCAAGGTCCTTCTCGAATGCCTGGGTTATCGGGGAGCAGCCTGATGCCTGTACTCCGATCAGCCTGGGCTTCCAGTCGATGATCCCCATGACCTCAAGCTCGGTGAACCCCTTCCAGATGGCGTATATTGTAGCCCCGCTGCCCATGGCAACGACCATACAGTGGGGCACTCCCCCCTGCTCCGTGACCTCATAGGAGATCGTCTTAGAGGCCTCGATGGACAGAGGGTTCAGCTCGGTCGTAGCCTGGTACCACCCCCTCTTGGCCGCGAGGTCGACAGCCATCTCGATGGCATCCTCTATCCCATCCGCCGCCTCGCTCACGTCGGCGTCGTATGCTATCATCTGGGTTAGCTTGCCTAGGTCGAGGTCCCTCGGGACGATTAGGTGACATGAGACGTCCTCCTTCGTGGAGTACGCTGCTAGGGAGGCTCCGTGGTTCCCGCTGGAGGCGCAAACCAGTGAATCGAATCCTTTGCCGACGGCATCGGAGACCAGCAGTGACGCCGACCTGTCCTTGAAGGAGTTGGTGGGGTTCCTCGTCTCGTCCTTCAACGTCAGCTGGTCCAGTTTGACGTGATCTCCCAGCCTCTCCGCCTTCCACAGGGGCGTCCCCCCCTCACCGAGGCTGATGGGTTTTGCGACGGGGGGCATCACGGGCCTGTACCTCCAGAAGGTCATTGGCCCTGTGAAGCGCACCTCTTTCAGGTACTCGTCGGCGATCGAGTATTCCAGGGTTCCTCCGCACTTCATGCATCTCTGGTTCTTGTCCTCAAGGGAGAAGCTGTTCCCACACCCTGAGCAGAGGAGGTGAAACGGGGAGACCATCCGTTATTCTAGTATCGAGCCTCGTTTAAGTGTTGATCGTGGTCCGTCATTCTTTTATTCGCTCCAAAGGATCGAGTTACCAGAACAGGAAACAGAGGACTATGAAGATCGAGGAACTGCGTCCGGGGATGGAGAAGGTCGATCTCAAAGTCAAGGTCTTTGGATTAAAGGACCCGAGAGAGGTGACGACGAACTATGGGATCACCCACATCATCGTCGACGGCGAGGTGGGGGACGAGACGGGCAGAATGAATCTCACCGTCTGGAACGAGCTCATTGAGGGCCTAAAGTTCATTGATATTGGGGACGAGGTCGAACTGAAGGGGTGTTTCATCACGTCCTTCAAGGGAGTCCTAAGCATAAACGTTGGTAGGGACTCGGAGATAACGAAATCCGCCTGAGCACGGTTTAACGACGCCCCTCGTCAATTTTAGCACCCATTTCTGGGTCTAAAAGGTCTACCTTATTTACTCCGAAATAGCTCGTTGTGAATAGTAAAACGGTTCTCTCAAAGGTGTTGCCCTTGATCTTGGTCCCCAGGCCCCCACTATCCTTGTCTCTGCGGCCTCTGAGGTGGCTGCGTCGGGTCGATGCAGATGTATGAGATGTTGTTCCCCCTGATGAATACGTCCCCGTAGCTAGCGACGAGGCCGTTCTGGTCGTACTCCTTCGCGCCTTTGAGCATGAGGTTCATGTATCCATCAGCCCGGGTCATCCTGCCCCAGTACTCGCCCCTGTTCTTCAGGGTCACAGTCACGTTGTTTCCTATACTTTTTATGAGAACGTTTAACGGCTTGTTTCTTGGTTCCAATTCTTGCACCTGTTTCAGGTTCAACTATGTAGCCCCTCGAAAGGATATAAAAAGTTTCTGAGTAGGTAGATTCTGCCTTTCTATACCGGTAGTCGTGCTCATCTTTTTCGCAGGAACGCGAAGAGATCATTTGAACCCTCTGGATCGAGGAGCTCGTTTAGAGTAAAAGACGATACATTGAGCATCTCAAGGAAATCCTTCCTCGAGTAGGTTTTCTTAAGGGCCGTCACGATGATGTTCGCACCGGTTCTCGCGACACGTGATAGCTCGCACAGTGTCCGCTTAGGTTCAGGCAGGTTCTGGATCAGAGTAATGGCATATACCTTGTTAATCACTTCATGCCGGAAGGGGAGGTTGTCTGTGTCACCATTGATTAGGTGTACACCTTTTTTCACTCCCCCCTTGGCTACAGCTTCCGAGATGAGGGCTTGAGCCAGGTCCAGTCCGATGTAGATGCCAGATATCTCGTCGGAGAGGAGTCCCGTCCCGCTGCCGGCGTCCAAGACGATGTCATAGGGATCGTTGTCGAGGCGGCTCAGGATGTGACCATATTTGAC
>DATLAV010000195.1:0-16077 GCA_035527235.1 Patescibacteria group bacterium
GTACCTGTCGTAGATCAGGTAGAGGAGGACGGGCATCAGGAGCATGAGCCCCTGGACCCCGTAAAGGGTGAACCGGGAGGCATTGTAACCCACGGAGGTCCATAGGTTCGCGCTGGCGGTCTTGGAGGCGACGTTGGCCACCTCCTCGGGGAAGCCATCCATATTGTCGAGGGCTTCGAGGTCGAGGAGCATCTCGATCTCGAGGAGTGCGTCCTCCCCGGAGCGCCCTGTTATGATGATTCTGTTGCCCTCATCGGTCACCTTCATTGAGGGCGGGTGGGGGTAGACACGGGAAATGTAGCCAGCGTCCTCAAGGATGATGGTCACCTCCGAGTACGCCATGTGCTCGTTGGCCAGTTTCAGGTTGAGGTGGGCGTACTCATCGTCGTGCTCCAGTGGGGGGTGGACCTTGAACGTGTACCCGACCTTGTACTCACCGGGATTGTAGTAGTTGTGATTGATGGACCCGACCTCGTTCCTGTAGGCTAGATCCTTGACCAGGTTCACCGCTTCGGGGGGTGGAAAGCCCTCAAAGACGACCCTCCCTTGATCGTCCTTCGCATACCCTATCGCCCCATAGGCAGCCCGGATCTCCACCTTCTCGATGTAAGGAACGGACAGAGGTGAGAAGGAGAGGGGGGCCTCCCAGTTCCTGTAGAGGAACCGGTAGCTCCGAGAACTGATGGTGTAGGTGTACTCCTCGACGAGGGTGCCGTCAGGGTAGAACGTCGCCTCGTAGGAGTCAACGTTGATGTCATTCTTGCCGGAGAGGGATGGCAGGGCCTGAATTATCGTGACTCCTAGGAGGCCTATCACCGCTGTGACTACGACGAGTATCAGTATCTGCCGTCGCTCGCTCAACGGGTTATCCCCGTGACGTCAGGGCGTGCTTCGATGCCCTCCTCGAACTGAAGGTAGTCGAGCTTAACGAGGCCGGCTATCCCCGCAACCCAGCTAGATGGGATAGTGTCGTTCATCGTGTTGAAACTCTGGACGATGTTGTTGTAGGTGTACCTGTGGCGGGCGATCTCGTCCTCGACGCTTATGATGGCGTCCATGAGCCCCTTCACGGTCTCGTTCGCCTTGAGCTCCGGGTAGGCCTCCGCGAGGGCGACGATGTTGCCCGTGATGCTCCTGGACTCCCTGTCGATCTCGTTGAGGTCGCCGGCGCCCCCCTCGAAGATCTTCGCCCTCATGCTGGCGACGGACTCGAAGATCCTCCTCTCGTGCGCGATATAGCCCTTCACGGCCCCGAGGAGCTCCTCGATCATGTCCAGCCTCTTCTTGAGGGCCACCCTGATCTGCCCCAGGTTGGCGTCAGCGGCGTTCCTGTACCTGAAGAGTCGATTATAGAGGTAGGCGAAGTACACTGCCACAGCCCCTATGAAGGCCACAGGGGCGACCATTAGGAGATAGTTCACCAATTCAAATCAACCGATACATTTGTACGCAGTTCTTTAAAGCCTTCGAACATTTAGGGAAGCTTGAGTCCTGAGGGAGGGCTTCTAGTTCTAAAAAAAAGGGTGGAGCCTATAAGTTACTGTGATGTGATGTCGTCTACTATCCTGTTCAGTTGCCGTGTCAACGCTGAGGCTGTCGCCGACACGCCCGTCAACTCGCTGAGGTTTGCCTTCACGCTCTGCAGGAGCATCAGTTCGCACTCGGATTCCCCGTAGTTTCCGCAGAGGCGGTCGAGGAAGTCTAACACATTCCGGGGCAGCCAGAGGGGGATGCTGACTTTCTCCACGCAGTTGAGGCATCTTGTCTCCGTCCCGGTTTCCCCGTCTATGAGCCCTATCAACTCGGCGTCTCTCTCCATCTTTCATCTGTTTATTATGAAATAAATGTTAAAAATAAAGTGTAGTTCATAACAGATCCGTATCTCGGATATCTAGGTGAGATCAGTATCTGGTGGGAACCCCGTTGTGTAAGGGGTCAAGGGCTACTGAAAATTCCTATGTGGTAAAGTTCGGGCTGGCGTTGCCGCCCTTCTGGCTAGGGCTTCCTGCACAGAGGTCAACAAGTCCTCCAGTGAGACGGGTTTCACCAAGACTTGGTGGACGCCCTCCGGCCTATCATCGCCCTGGTAGATATCAGTGTAGCCCGTGACGAAGATTAGCTGTATCGAGCTGTTCTTCTTCCTGAACTCGAGGGCCAGTTCATCCCCTCGAGTGCCCTCGATCATGAAGTCCATGATGGCTAGGTCGAAAGGCGACCCTTCCATCCGTTCCATCGCCCCTGAGGCTGTGGTCTCGGCTTCGACCTGGTAGCCGGCGTTACGAAGGAACTTTTGGAATATCATCGCGATCTCCTCGTTGTCGTCCACGATAAGTATTGATCCCTTGACCATGAACCATCAATTGGGTGTTACTTTAAAATTGAGATATAAAAAAACTTGTGTACGCTTGTTCCCTAATTCATGATGTAAATATCCCAGATTTTACCTAAAATACAAATATATCTGTATGTTTTTGAATTTTCGGTTAATTTTCCTTTAGACGAGTGTGAAAGAAAATTCCATGAAAAAATTAGTGCGGCGGGCCAAAAAAAAAAGGATAGGGGATCACGTCAAGGAAAGTTATTAATTCTGAGAGGGTAGTTTTACGATCGTTCTGTGGAGGTAAATGATTTGAGTGAAGAAGGCTCACCCGCTGAGCCAAAGAATATAACCGAAAGGACTGAGGGAATGGAGAAGTTCCCGGGATACTTCGCGTACTATTGGGACGAGAAGGAGGGGAAGATCTGGCTCGAGATCGATAAGCTGGACACCGAGTTCATCTACGTCAACGCGCTGAGCGCGGGGCTCGGCTCCAACGACGTGGGGCTTGACAGGAACCAGCTGGGGAAGACCCGCATCGTCGAGTTCAAGCGGATCGGCCCTAAGGTCCTCATGATCCAGTCCAACTACGGGTACAGGGCCCTCAGCGACAGCACTGACGAGGTAAAGGCCGTCGCGGACGCCTTCGCGAAGGCGGTCATCTGGGGTTTTAAGGTCGAGGCCGAGGAGGACGGCAGACTCCTAGTTGACGCCACCGGTTTCCTCATGAGGGACGAGAAGGACGTTATCACCAGGCTCAAGGACAGGGAGGAGGGGGACTACGAGATCGACGAGTCCTGTTCCGCAATCTGGATGCCCGAGACGAAGAACTTCCCCTTCAACACCGAGTTCGAGGCCCTCCTCACCTACAAGGGGAAGGCTCCCGGGGTGTACGTCAGCAGCGTCGCCGTAGAGCCCAAACTCCTCACCATGAGGCAGCACCACAGTTTCATCCAGCTGCCGGACGACGGCTTCGAGACCCGGCTCTGGGACCCGAGGTCGATGTTCGGGGCAAACACTTACATGGACTACTCGACGCCGGTGGACCAGCCCATACAGAAGAAGTTCATCAGGCGCCACAGGCTGAAGAAGAAGGACCCCAACGCCGAGTTCGGAGAGGCCATGGAGCCCATCGTTTACTATGTGGACAGGGGGGTCCCTGAGCCCATCCGGTCGGCCCTCGTTGAGGGCGCGGGATGGTGGAACCAAGCATTCGAGCGGGCGGGCTACAAGGACGCGTTCAGGTGCGAGGTGCTTCCCGAGGGGGCGGACAACCTAGACATCAGGTACAACATCATCAACTGGGTGCACCGGTCCACTAGGGGCTGGAGCTACGGTGGAGGTATCACAGACCCAAGGACAGGAGAGATCATCAAGGGGCAGGTCGCACTTGGCTCCCTCCGCATCAGGCAGGACTTCATGATCGCTGAGGGGCTCGTCGCCGACTACGAGGACGGCACGGAGACCTCGGAGATGCTGGAGATGGCCCTGGCCAGGATAAGACAGCTCTCTGTCCACGAGGTAGGACACACCCTGGGGGTGGGCCACAACTACGCTTCCAACGTCAACGGCAGGTCCTCGGTGATGGACTACCCCGCTATGTGGGTGAAGATAGGGGAGGACGGCAAGCTCGACCTCTCCGACGCCTACGAGGCGGGCGTCGGCGAGTGGGACAAGGTCTACATCAACTTTGGCTACAGGGACTACCCGAAGGGCGTCGACAAGGACGCCGATTCAAAGAAGATACTTGACGACGCTTTCGAGGGGGGGCTGCTCTTCGCGACTGGACAGGGCTCTGGGCCCGCCGGCGACCATCCGCTGGACAATCCCTGGGTGAACGGGACCGACCCCGTGGACGAGCTGGAACGCATCATGGAGGTCCGGAAGATAGCGCTGGACGGCTTCTCCGAGAGGAGGATCAAGCCTTTGACCCCCATCGCGCTCATCGAGGAGCCACTGGTGACCACCTACCTCTACCACAGGTACTCCCTGGAAGCCGCCTGCAGTAAGATCGGAGGCCTCTACTACAGCCACACCATACGGGGCGACACCCAGAAGGACCCGGTCATCGTCCCCGGGGACGAGCAGAGGCGTGCCCTCGATGTGATAATGAAGACTGTGCAGCCCGAGTTCCTCGCCATGCCTGACAGGGTGCTAGAAATCATCCCGCCGAGGCTCAGGAGCCTGGGACCTCTGGTGTCAGCCGGCAGTGGGCCATCGCCGACGAACAGGGACGTCTTCCCCGGGCGAACGGGTAATCCCTTCGACGCCCTGGGAGCGGCGGAATCCGCGGCTAACATGACCATTGAGCGACTGCTGCATCCCGAGAGGGCTGCCAGGGTAGTGGAGTACCACGCAAGGAAGCCGGAAACCCCGAGCCTGGGGGAGGTGATCGACACGTTGGTTGACCACACGTGGAAGAAGACCTATGAGGACGGATACCACGCCGAGTTGGGCAGGATGGTGGACGACCTAGTTCTCTACAACCTGATGAAGCTCGCCTCGAACGAGGGGGCGCCGACGAGTGTCCGCGCGGTCGCCTACCTGAAGCTCGACGAGTTGAAGGACTGGCTCGAGAAGCAGGAGACGAAGAACGAGGCTTACACGGCCCACTACATGTTCGCCGAGGAACTCATCGAGCTCTACCAGGAGAACCCGGCGGCCGTGAAGCTGACGAAGCCCCTGGAGACCCCTCAGGGTCCCCCCATCTAATTTTTCTCTTCCTTTTTAGTAAAGTCAAGGAATATATATCACGATTTTACTCAAACCTCGATCTTAATGAACACCAGATATGCGACCTATGGGCTAGTGGTACTGATCTTGGCGGCAGGGGGATACTTCACCTGGAACTACTTCATGGGTGATGACGGTGGAGACCTACCCGGCGTCGAGATCACCGAGTATGAGGGGGCGAATCTTGGTTCCATCGACGCGTTCAGAGAGAACTCCATCAAGGGCCCCCAGACCGTCGACGTGGGGGATTACACCCTCAGCGTTACGGGTCTTGTAGAGAACCCGAGGAACTACACCTACGACGAGGTGCTCTCGACCTATGAGGATCACCGGAAGGTTGTGACCATTAACTGCGTTGAGGGCTGGAGTGTAAAGATCCTGTGGGACGGGGTGCTCGTTAGCGACCTCCTTGAGGACGTCGGGGTCTCATCGGACGCCCAGGTTGTCATCTTCAGGGCGGTGGACGGCTACTCAACATCCGTCCCCGTCGATTACCTCATCGAGAACGACATAATGATCGCCTACGGGATGAACGGCGTCACGCTGCCCCCCGAGAGGGGCTTCCCCTTCCAGCTGGTCGCCGAGAGCAAGTGGGGGTATAAGTGGATCAAGTGGATCACCTCGATGGAGGTCTCCGACGACGTGGAGTTCGAGGGCTTCTGGGAGAGGAGGGGTTACAGCAACGTCGGCGACCTTGACAAGGAGTTCTTCGACTGATGAATTGGAGGTTCGTGGAAAAAGCGGCCCACTGGCTGCTCATGGCGTTCATCATCCTCTACATGGTAACGGGGCTCGGGATCACCGAGTACAGGACCGTCGAGGCACTCACCCTGGGGTTGCTCACCAAGCAGCTGGCGTTCAAACTCCACGCCAGGATGCTCAACCCCCTCATCATCCTCCTAGGAACGCACGTCTACCTCGTCTACCGGAGACGGATAGAAAGAAAGGCCCGAAAGTTACGAGGCAGAGAATAAAAGAAGGTTCGGCGGCTCCTAGATGGATAGCCCTCCGGGTAGGGTCTCCTGGATCTCGATGACGTAGCCCTCGGGGTCGCGGAACATGAACACCTTCACCTTGAGGACCTCCGACTCCTTGAGCATGACCTCTATCTCCAGGTCGTGGGATCTGACCCGCTCATACCAGCTGTCAGCGTCGTAAACGTTCATACACAGGATGACGGGCTTGATGTCACTGGCTCTGTGGTAGCCCCTGTTCTCGTCGACGAGGCCGACGTACGCCCCCTCCCTTATCTTGTAGATCTTGGCGCCCCCCTGGTCGACCACCATGTTGAGGCCCAGGACGGTCTCGTAGAACTCCATCGCCTTTGGGAGGTCTTGGTAGTAGAGCCAGGTTATCACGCCCTTGACTTCTTCAGACAACTCAATACGAGCTACAGTCATCGATACTTAATCTTAGGGGTGCGTACGACGAAAGAACGAACGGAATAGAAGACGTGAGGTCGGGAAACAGGCCCCGTTTTTTAACATCTTTAAGTTAATTTTCGGGGCGTTCTATGGTTTAGATCACCTGTTCTATTACGTGGGATTAAATCAAACTTGAATCTCCTACAGTGCCGATGAGATATGAGTTTAGCAGCTTTAGTAGCTGAGAGGATCCCCGAAGTAATTCCTCACACGGTCATCGACGGTGCTAGGGAGTTGATAATAGCTCCTGCCCCCAACATAATTGCTCCTGCGACGGCGGCGGCCTCGACACTGAACGTCGTCCAAGTCCTCATAGGCATGTCCTGCATCGCGATGTTCGGCCTCGCTCTCCTGAGGATGCGTAGGATCACCCCTGTAGAGCCCCAATTGGAGCTCTAGGGTTAGACCTGGGTAAGGTAAACCACACTTTTCCTCTTTTTTTCGAGACAATTTATCACAGTGGCTTCATGCAATCGGAGATTGAGGTTGCTCATCAATCGTGGCCGCGGAGGTTCCCTGATTGCTCAGCGCCTGATGCACTTGGGGCAGAGCCTGAACGCTTTCAGGCTCCTATACTCCATCATGCGCTTACCCTCGAACCTGTCGGCCCTCACGACGCGGTCGCAATGCCCACATACGAAACGGTCGGACATGGGAGGTCCGGTCTCAGACACCAATAAAAATGAGACCCAGCCCGGTGATCAGGGGAGATGAATGAAAATCCAGCTCTCGAAGGGACGTACGGCCCGCGTCCAGTTAATTAGTTGAGAGTCACATGTGTCAGGACTTCTCCCGCACAAAACTTAATGTACTATTTCATGCATATACATAGGATGTCCAAACAAGAAGTGGATAACCCTCTCTGCGAGGGCTGTGGTCAGCCTCTGTTTCTCGACAAGGAAGAGTGCAAAGAGTTCATCGAGGGCAAGATGAAGGAGGGGTTCATCGTCTGCAGCTGTTGCGGGGCCACCAACAAGCCCGAGCAAACCGAGTAACCCGCTTTTTCCCCCCTTGATGGGGCCGCGGTGAGTAGCCCTCATTGAATTTTCAACGGAGCCCCTCATTCGACGGTGTCGAAGACCTTCGCCAGCTTCCGCTCGCTGTAGCCAATGAGGGAGATGAGCTCATCGATGATTATGATGGGGAAGATGAACTGGGTCCCCCAACTGGGGATGTAGTCCCCGATGGTGAGCATCGCCTCGCGCCGGGTCTCCTGATCGGCGGTGTCGAGCTCCAGGTACTCGTACTCGATGCCCCTGCCCTCGAAGAAGCTCTTGGCCTTCCTGCACGGGGTGCACCCACTCGTGGTGAACATAAGGACTCTGTGGTCCCTCCTCTCCCCGGGCACCCTGACGTAGCTCAACGCCCTGCACCACCGCGAGATGCTGAGCCCCGGACCTTGTATAACATAGAATTGCTCCTGTCAAACGTTGAACTGAGGAGACCTCACTAAGTTAACGGAGGATTAAGTAATAAAACTAGCCGTGACCCACCGAGACCGCCAACTGTTAAAGCCATGAACGCGAATTACACCTGTACCGATCATGGAACCCAAGCACGCCCTAGTCAGGATCCCCGGGGACAGCTACATGAGCTGCCTCTCCACCCATCCCCTCCACTCGACGGTGAGCCTAGAGAAGGCCCGGGAGCAGCACGCACGCTACTGCGAGACCCTCTCGGAGCTCGGCCTGGAGGTCATCCACGTGCCCCAGGACGACGACCACGCCGACTCGTGCTTCGTCGAGGACAACGCAGTGGCCCATGGGGGGAAGGCGCTGATCTGCAGGATGGCCAAGGAGAGCAGGCGGGGGGAGCAGCCGGGCGTCGCCTCAACGCTGGAGGAGTTCATGCCCGTGAGGTGGGCGGAGGAGCCGGCGACCATCGAGGGCGGCGACGTGGTCCACCTGGAGGAGAGGCTCATCTGCGGCATCACCCAGAGGACGAACCCCGAGGGCGTCGTCCAGATGGAGGAGTGGCTCCAGGTGCCCGTCTCCACCGTATTCGACCCGGGCATCATGCACCTGAAGAGCTACGTCACCTACCTAGGGAGGGGCATCGCCATCGCCACGGAGAGGTACAGCCACCACCCCGCCCTAGAGGGATTGCATATCCTCATCCCGCCGGAGGGAGAGGAGTACGCCGCCGACACCCTTGCGGTTGGGGACACGGTGCTCATGGCGGAGGGCCACGCCCTGGCCCATCAGATGGTGAGGGAATCGGGGTTCGACGTGATACCCATGGACGTCTCCGAGATTGAGAAGTGCGACGGGGCACTCACCTGCCTCTCCGTCCTTTTCTGAAATAGAACTTCAATTTTAATCCTTGTTTATTTATCATATGGGTAAAGTGGTTAAGATATGGAATCGATCCTTGAGGACATCCGAGTCGTCGACCTGACCCACGTCTGGTTCGGCCCCTGGACGACGATGATGCTCGCCGAGATGGGGGCCAAGGTCATCAAGGTGGAGCCCCCTTGGGGGGCCCTGGGGCGCATCGAGGAGTACGGTCCCATGTACGGCGGGGCGGCCCCGAGCTTCCACCACCTCAACCTGAACAAGAAGGGGATGGTGATCAACCTGAAACACGAGGAGGGTCTCAAGCTCATCAAGGCTCTCATCGCGAAGAGCGATGTCATCATCAACAACTTCGCCCCGGGGACCATGGAAAAGCTGGGGCTCAGCTACGAGGACTGTAGGGCGGTGAAGCCCGACATCATCTACGCCGTCCTTAGCGGATTCGGGGACACCGGCCCCTACAGGGAGTACAGCAGCTATGCCCCCATTGCGGAGGCCGCCGCGGGGTACGCTCGACAGATGGGTGACAGCATCGACCCCGAGGGGCCGCCCAAGGGGTTGGTGGGCTTCTTCGGGGACCTAGCGCCGGGAACCATGGCGGCGATGGCGATCATCGGTGCCATCAGGTTCAGGGATAAGACCGGGAAGGGGCAGAAGATCGACTGCGCTCAGTTCGACACCATGTTCGCGTACAACACGGGGATCACCAACTTCTTCGTGAGCGGGAAGGACGAGGTGGAGCGCAGGAAGGAGTCCGAGGAGAGACGCAAGCAGCGTGAGAAAGACCAGCCGCAGAACCCCCTGCAGAGTATACGGGGCTACATCAAGGTGCGGGATGGCTACGTCATGATCGGTGGCATGAGGCCCAAGGCCATCGAGGCGCTGAAGGAGACACTTGGCGTCGACGAGGAGGGGCTCACCAAGGAGCTCGTGGAGGAGTTCATCAAGGAGAAGACTAAGGTCGAGGCCTTCAACTTCTTCGCCAGGTGCGGCATGCCTTGCGCCCCCGTCTACTACGGCAGCGAGTCCGCCGAGGACCCCCACATCATAGCGAGGGACATGATCGTGGAGGTCGACCACCCCCTCCTGGGCAGGACGAGGGCCATCAACTTCGGCGTCAAGATGAGCGAGTCCCCCGGTCGGGTGACCTCCGCCGCCCCTCTCCTGGGGCAGCACCAGAGGGAGATCATCACCAAGCTCCTAGGCTATGGGGAGGAGGAGTTCGACCACCTCGTCAAGGAGGGCGTCATCGCCTACCAGCCCGACCTGGACAAGAAGCTGGTAAACTGGAAAAGTCAACCCCCCTCTTTCGCATGTCGATCAGAGCCCTGGGGCACGGGGCTCAATCGTTAAATCATCATGCGTCAACTTCTAACCATGATCGTTGAGAAGAGATTTCACACAGATGAGGTGGAGATCAACTATGCCGAGGGCCCCGTTAGCGGCCCGCCCCTACTTCTGTTGCACGGGACGTCGAACAGGTGGCAGGCGTTCATCAGGCATATCCCGCCCCTGGCGGAGAGGTGGCACATATACGCGCCTGACTTCAGGGGCCACGGAAGGTCGGAGAGGGCGGAGGAGTACGGCTTCGGTTTCTACTACAGGGACACGGTGGACCTCATCGACGAGGTCATCGGGGAGCCTGCGGTGATCTTCGGCCACTCCCTCGGCGGCAGGCTCGCCCTCATGATCGCCGCGGAGCACCCTGAGAAGGCGAGGGCGATCATACTGGGGGACAGCTCCCTCACCTCCCCGGGGGCGACGAGTAGGATGGGGGGAGGGTTCGCGAGCCAAATCGAGCTCATCGAGGGGAACAGGACGGTGAACGATATGTACCGGGCCCTGAAGGCGCGGTCAGGGGAGGGCTTCGACCCCGTCTACACACTGAACAGGGCGAGGAACCTTGTGGACGTCGACCCGGAGATGCTGAGGAGCATCGCGGAGAACTCCGACACGAGCTCCCCCCACTCCCACTTCCACGGCTACGACCCCGACGCCTTCCTGCCGAGGGTGAGGTGCCCTGTCCTGATTCTGCAGGCGGAGAGGGGGATGCTGAAGGACGAGGACGTGGAGAGGGCCCTGGAGATACTGCCGGAGGCTTACAGGGTGAAGCTGAAGGGCGTGCCCCACGAGTTCCTGATGTACGACACGGAGCCCGTCATCAAGGCGGTGACCATCTTCCTGGAGTCTATACTCTAGGGACCCAAGGGATAGCCTTCAAATTCAGTCAGTCCGCTTCCGCACAGTGAGGATCAGGAGGATTCCAAGGATCTGGGTCAGGGCCCCGAAGACGAAGATGGCGCTGGGGGCGTAGGCGGTCCAGATGAGGCTGTAGACAGGCGGGGTGAGGACGATGCCGAGGTTCTCGAACGTGCTGTAGATCCCCATGGACGTCCCCAGGAGGCCGCCTGGAGTGGCTTCGGTCAGCATCGCCAGGAGGAGGGGGGTCAGGGGTGAGAAGCACATCGTGAAGAAGATCAGGCTCGCTGTGAGCTGCAGTGGAGTGCTCGCCAGGGAGATACCGAACATCGCCGCCGTCGAGAGGATGAAGCAGGTGAGTACCACGGACGACCTGCCGTGCCTGTCCGAGAGCCAGCCGAAGACGGGGGTTGTCAGGAAGCCCGCGATGTTGCCGACGGAGAACAGAGCCCCCACCCCCACCGTGGACATGCCGACTACCTCCTGCGCGTAGATGGGGAGGAAGGAGCCGATGACCGTCCCCCCCATGTAGATGATCACGGGGACTGCGAACAAGACCAGTATGGCTCGGATCTCTAGAAGCGCCTTGAAGTCCTCTCGTATGCCTGGAGTCTCAGTCTCCCTTGGGGAGGGGGCCTCTCCCTTCTGGATGGTAATCGTTGCCAAGGCCCCTATGACGTAGACAATCGAGTAGACGTGGAGGGCCGACTCGTACGAATAGGTCTGGGCGATGAGGGTGCCGACGATGGGGCCCACGACGCTGCCGAGCCTCCTCACTGAGGAGTAGAGCCCCATGGAGAGGCCGATGCCGCCGGAGGAGTTCAGGTCGGAGACGAGGGCCTTGACGGCGGGCCCCACCATGATGAACGTGGCCCCCCTGATGAACTGGAGGACGTACAGGAAGGGGGTGAACGCCTTCAGCGTGTAGAGGAACGTGAGCGCGGAGCCGGAGAGGAGGCCCGCGGCGATGAACGCCCTCCTGTCGATCCTGTCGGAGAGGGCCCCCCACATCCACTCGAAGATGAAGGTGCTGGCGGCGTAGACGGTGACGAGGAGCCCCCAGTCATTGATGGAGAATCCGAGGGTGCGTGCGTAGAGGGGGAGGACTGGGGTGAGGAGGCCCGAGCCGAAGCCCCAGAGCAGTATCACGGCGTAGAAGGGGAGTGTGGAGTGGATGGATCGCTTCAAGATGCTTCGAGATCACACGGATTTTCCTTATAACATGAGCGCCAGATCTAAGATGTCACTTCTTTCTCGTAATGTCAGTTATTATCATATTACACTCACCAAAGCGAGCGCGTGTCATATATTGCGTGGCCCCAATCCTCATCACTTGGAAGGGTTTGAATACTGTGCTTTGGCGATGAAAAAGGTAGAAGAAAACAGACAGAACCCTTAACCTAATCTTCCCCATACTCTTTTCTTAACTTCAACATAATTCATGACAGTGAGTTGAATGGTTGATTATCAGACTCTCTCTGTGGTGTTCGCAGGTATCAGCGTGGGATTAGCTGCAATCTACTACGCCCTCACGCTGAGGAAGGCGGAGAAAAACAGGCAGACCACTCTTGATACAAGACAGGCACAACTGTTGATGCAGATATTCCAAGAGCTAACCTCAGACAAAAGGTGGAAGGAGTACCTCGAAGCCCTGTATATTACAGAGTGGGAAGACTACGACGATTTCAAACGAAAATACGGTAGAGAGAACCCGGACTATTACTCTAAACTCCTCTCGCTCTGGTGGAGCTACAACTCAGTAGGAGCACTGGTCTCAGAGGGTCTTTTAGACGAGAATAAGGTGGATAGCCTAATGGGAACCATGGTTGTACAGCAATGGGAGAAATGGGAGTCAGTCATTAAGTCTTTGAGAGCTGATATCGGTCATCCTAAAGCTTTCAGCGACTTTGAATCCTTATACCAGAGAGTGAAAACACTAGAAGTCAGTACCTGAAATATTGACCTTTCTTCTCTGCCCCCATACTCTTTTCTTCACTTTCACCAAATGCAATCATGATCTAGTATGGTTGAGATAACACTGTCAATAGTGCTCCAGATAGTACAGACGATAGCCCTCATCATAGGAATCGTTTACTATATCACAATCATGAGAAACACCCAAAGAACAAGAGAACTCTCCCTTAGAGCACAGGAACTCACACTGAAAGCCCAAGAACAGGCTAAGGAGACCAGGCAAGCCCAGCTACTTATGCAGATATACGAGGCATACAGAGACGCTGAGTTCAGACTGCTGGCAGAGGAGATAATTAACCAGGAATGGACTGATTACGTTGACTTCTGGGAGAAATACGGTGCCATAAAGAATCCTGTAGCGTGGTCAAGATGGGGCTCAGTGGCAGCGTTCTTCAATGGTGTGGGAGTTCTTCTCAAGAAAGAGCTGATAGATATCGACCTTGTTGAGGAATTGATCTCGAATCAGGCATTCGTGTTGTGGATGAGAATGGAGCCAATTTTAGCTGGGTGGAGGGAGAATGTGGCGGGTGTTAGATTTGGTGAACAAGCTAGCTCAAAGAAATATGAACCTTATTCTGGTTTCGTCTATCTCATTAAAGAGCTGAAAAAGAGAGAGCAAGAATATCTCAAACTCAAGACCTAACCCCATACTCTTTTCTTAACATCATACTAATCCTTCTCTTGATCTTGAATGATTCGCGCGCGCGGTTGTTACTATTGAGAGCGTTGGCTGTAATCTAAATTTTCGGGGTGTAATGTTCTCCCTATCGTCAGCATGGTGGGGCGAAAAATATTAGTGTCTTCAGGCTAGTGGAGTTAGAGGGAGACTGAGAAGGAGAGAAGAGGTGCGCGGATGAAGTATCTAGTTGTAGGTGAATACAATCCAGATAACATGGATGCAATATTCAAGAAAGGAAAGGCATACCTCGAAGATAAGGAGAAGCATCCTGATAGATACCCTGACACCATATTTCCCACCCATTTCATGTTGGATAAGGACAAGTACATGGCAATCTGGGAAACAGACGATCAAGAGAAAAATGCGAACAAGATCGCGTTCATGTCGCCAGAGGCAAAATACGAGGTATATCCTCTGTTAGACGCTAAGACGTTCGAGAAACAGCATGGATGGAAATAAAGAATAGATGCTCTTGAAACCACCCAGATGAATTACTATACACCCACTGCATAGCAACACAAACACGCCACACGGACAGGGGACACGGTTCCCTGAATGAAGCTATACTAAAAGCCCTTAGAAAGGCCCTAAATGTGCCTCCAAACGTGATTTTCGCCTTTTTCAGCAAATGGTTCAAAAATTCTCGTATTTTCCTTACAATTCTTATAAGAATCGTAGACTCGACCAGAAAAATGCTCTCATTTATTCCAAAATCTTATCGCGCGCGCTGGCTTGTCCCTAAATTCATCTCCAACAAACCCCCATAAACCAAACAATTAAACCAATAGAACGCTCAACCACCCCAATACCATACTCCATCACTCCAAGCACACCACCTCAGAGGAAACACCCGCCTCAAACAACGCCTCCTCCCCATCCAAAGGAGGAACAGCATACACCCACGCCTAGCCCACACTAGACGACACACGTCCAGCCACCGGGAACGGTACCTCATCACGTGTTGAAGAACGTCGGCGAGAGCGCCTTGTCCGGTCGTCCCATGTTCTCCGCAGCCTCCCTCGTAAGCACGTGGCAGAGAACGCTGTAGAGCGCATACACAGCCACATTCCTCAACCTCCGTACCTTGTTCACCCTCATGCCATACTGGGTCTTCAGAAAAGCGTACGCCGCCTCTACAGCAGGCCGCATGTGGTACTTCGCCCTCTCCTCCTCGGGCCCATGGGTCCTGAACTTCCTGTCAACCCGCAGCACAGCCTCACCCCGCCTCTGATTAGCCATGAAGGGAATCACCGCCACGTCAACCAGCCCCCTCATCCTCCCGCTGCTGTACTGGCTGTCCGCCACCAGGCATCTCAGCCTCGCCCCCGCCCTCCGGAGGAGCTCCCTGGTCATCTCAACCAGCGTGGGGCCGTGCCTCTTCTCGTTATCGTTCGCAGGCGCCAGCACGCAGGCCAGCGGGAGAATACGCTGGTGGTCCACTGAGACGTGGAGCTTGTAGCCCAGGTCGTAGCCCCGGCCGTGCCTTCCGACCATGGCGTCCGGGTCGGAGAGTCCTCTCCTGTTATCCCGGGGATGGCGGATGCTCCAGGCCTTGATGAAAGATGCGTCGAGGACGGCGTCCACCTCCTCAACTCCGTTTCTCCTGAGTAGCATGATGACTTTCTCGTCTATGATTTTCCTCAGGCGTTCGGTTCCCACGAGCCTGATGAAGCGGCTTAGGACTGATCTTGGGTAGCCCTTCTCGTCTTCCTCGATGAGGCAGAGCCTCCTGAGCCTCTGGTCGACGTTGAGGGTCCTGGAGAGTTCTCTGAGGCTCCGGATCTCCTTCATCCGCATTACTATGAAGGCTCTGAGGAGGCCGAGAGGGTTGCGGGGTGGTCTGCCGGGGCCTGTGGTGTGGAAGCATTGTCGTGCCTGTGTTTCGGCAAGGTTTAAGTTTACGTTCTGGAAGAGGGTTTCAAGGGTCTCGTGTTCATCCTGTATTGGTAATGAACTCACCTCCTATGGTTGGACGATCCACGGGAGGACGAGATCCTAACTGTTAAGATAAATGTATTCTAATACAAGGTGGATTTAGGGACAAGCCAGCGCGCGAGTCTTAAGCAGTGATTAACACTATCCTATGTTTGTGTGGAAAATTGAACGAAGAGGAGGTAATATTTCGTGTCAAGGAATTTTTCGAGGAGAACGGGTTCAAGGTTACGAGCGAAGCACCGGTCTCCAGCTTCTTTGTTGATCTATTGGCGGTGAAAGACAGAAAGAAGTTCTTTGTTGAGTGTAGGGGAGCAAATTATCTCAGGCCTCATGAGATACACGTTATGATTGGACAGATAGTATCAGAAATGATTAGAATCGAATCAGGTATACATTACTGTCTCGCCATGCCTCTTTCCTTGGCGACTGAATTCAAGACATTCGGCGTTGAAGGGATAAAAGCCCTGGGCTTAACTCTCCTTATAGTATTAGACACGGGTATTTGGGAGGGAACTGTATGTT
>DATLAV010000196.1:0-2117 GCA_035527235.1 Patescibacteria group bacterium
GCAGGCGCTTGCGTGACTCGACCTCCTCCAGCTGCCCCTCAAGCTCAGTGATGCCCGCCTCGGCGTTCCTGATCCTCTCCTCGAGGGTCCCCCTCTCATCGATACGCCCCCTCTCCTGCAGCATCCTGCTCACCTCCCGGAACTGCTCCCTGATCTCGGCGGGGGTGGTAAGCCCCAGGATGGCGTCCATACGGCGGCGCTCGGGCTTGAGGATCTCGATGAACTCCTTCTGCTGGGCGTAGACGACGTTGAAGAAGGTGCTCCTGCCGACGCCGATGAGCTCCCTCAGCTTCGCCTGTATCTCCCTCTCCAGCGTGTACGGCGCGTCCTCCCCCTCGACCTTGAGGAGGCTCTTGGAGGAGCGGAAGCCCCCGTCCTTGGTGGGGCCTCCCTCCCTGTGGATTGTGATCTTCTTCCCGGTGTAGGGGCTGCGCAGCGTGAGGGTGACGTCGACGTCCCCGCCGTCCAGGGGGATGAGGTCCTGCTTGTTGACGCCGGGGACGTCCCCGAAGAGGCCGAAGAGCACGGCCTGTAGGAGGGTGGTCTTGCCGGAGGCGTTCCGCCCGGATATCTTGTTGACCCCCTGGGTGAACCTGACAGTCTGCCTGGTCTTGTAGGATTTGAATCCCCGGAGGGTGAGCTCCTCTATCAAGGCTCCTCCTCCCTGAAGCTCCGCTTCTCGAAGCGCTCCACCCACTCCCTGACGATGGGGGCCCTCTGGCTTGGGGTGAGCAGCCCGGTCTGGAGGCTCGCCTCCTCCTCCAGGGTCTCACGGATCCTGCCATGCATCTCCCCGATGTCCTCGGCGAACTCCCCCATGGCGGAGAAGAACTCCCGGACGTCCACCAGCTCCCGCTCTGGCACCCCGGCGAGGAGGGGCATCTCGATCCTGAGGGTGTCGACGTCGACCCAGAGGAGGAGGGGCTCCGAGGAGATGAGCTCCTCGACGGGTCTGAGGTCGATGTCCCCGGGGTAGCCGTCCCTGAGGCCGCCCTGCACCCTGACCCGGAGGTAGCCCTCCTTCCCGGCCTTCGCCAGCTCCACGCGGAAGGACTCGACCTCCTCGACTATCCTGTCCCTGTACCAGGTGGGCTCCCTCCTGCGGTCGGCCTCGACCCGTACCTGCTTCATGACGTGCATGGGCTCGATGGGGACCCAGGTGAACCGGGGCTCGTCTCCGTCTGTGTCCACGATGTAGAAGCCCTTCTCCGGGTTCTCGGCGAAGTCGTACATCTCGAGGCTGCCGGGGGTTAGGACCCAGCCCCCGTTGGGGAGCCTCCTCTGGGGGCAGCGCCTGTGGTAGTGGCCCGTGAAGACGAATGCGGGATCAACGGAGGCGAGCTGGTCGAGGGTGAGGCTGCTGTCGTAGGGGGGGACCTGGTTGTAGCCCTGGATGAAGCCGTGGAGCATGAAGATCCTTGTGCCCGTCGCGTCCTTGAAGGCGGGGACCACTAGCTGGTCGAAGGCGCTGTCGACCCGGTCGTAGTAGTTGAGGCCGACGACGTGGAGCCTCTCGTCCTTGTAGGTCATCTCTCCGTCGTCGAAGGCATGGAGGTAGTCGGCGAGGGGGTGCTTGATGTAGTCGAGGGTGTCGCTCTGGGGCCTGCCGTCGTGGTTCCCCCGGATGACGAGGACCCTAAGCGGTTTACCGTGCCTCTCCTCAGTCTCATTGGCTAGCCGGTACAATTCGTCGTGGGCGAACTGGACGAGGTGGGGGCGGAGGGTCCTGCGCTCGAAGAGGTCGCCGCAGAGGAAGACGTAGTCGACGCCTGCCTCTATGATCGCGTCCACTGCCTTGGTGAATGCGTTGGAGAAGGCCTTGCGCCTGTGCTCGGCTATGGCGAGAGGGATGCTACGGCCGATGTGGGCGTCTGCGAGGACGGCGAACCTCAACTGCTCACCTATTTTGTATTAACTACGATTGACATCCTTCTTATCCGTTGTCTTAAGGGGCTGCCTCTTCAGGTAAGAGGCCGTAGACATGGATACTCTCAGCGAGAGAGGTCGCCTGATGGGCTATCGAAATCCCCCAAGAAATACATAGTACAAGCAGCCAAACTAACCAACATAGGTGCATTGTGTTGTCTGAACCAACCATGCCGACCCACCACGGCATC
>DATLAV010000197.1:0-16884 GCA_035527235.1 Patescibacteria group bacterium
CGCCCGCCGCGGCCTCCAGAAACTCGTCAGTCATCTCCCCCCTCGGCCCATGGCGCCTAAAGTCCCCCGTGTAGACCAGGGAACCCTCGGACGTATGGATCACATAGCCATAAGCCCCAGGGATCGAGTGGTCCACATGGATGGGTCTCAGCTCCATGTCCCCCACCCTCACCCGGTCCCCCGTCCGGAAGCACCTGTAGTCATGCTCCCCATAGTTGGCGAAGTTACTCGTCTTCTCCATGGCCTCCATGAACAGCTTCGTCCCAGAACCCAGGTGGACCGGTATCTCCGGATCCAGATAGCTCACGTGAGTCACATGATCGGCGTGCGCATGGCTGAGGAAGACTCCATCGAACCTCGGCTCAGAATAATCGATGTCCGTGCAACCGAGGAGCCCCTCCGCGTAGAGCCCCTCGAACCTGGGGAGGAGCCCGAACTCGAAGAGGTCACCGAGGACGCTCTGGGACCTAGGCTGAAGCCAGCCCACGTAATAATCCTCCCCCATGGTGAAAGACTGCCCAAAGTCCAGCCAGACCCTGACGTCGCCATCCTCGACGAGGATCTTATTCCCACCGATCTCACCGACGCCGCCGTAGAAACTGAGGGAGACCATCGATAACCTTCCTCCCACCGCCTATATCTGTCATTCGAGGAGCCGGGTGAAGCCTTTAATTTCCACGGGAAACCGATATAGAACTGCTATGAATCGCGCAAAAGCCGTCGCCGTGGTCGGCTACAAGGACTCCGGGAAGACGAGGGTAGTCGAGGCCCTCATCAGAGAACTCACGGGAAGGGGCCTCAAGGTGGGAACCCTGAAACACACTGCAGAGGACACCCCCCTGGACACCCCCGGCAAGGACACGTGGCGCCACAGAAAGGCCGGCTCGAAGGCGGCAGCGATCCTCCACGAGAAAGGCGCAGCCCTGTTCCTGGATAGACACCTCACCGTGACCGAGGCAGCCAACCTCCTCGGAAACGTCGACCTAATCGTCCTAGAAGGCTTCAAGTCACTCAAAACAGTGGCCCGGATAGTTGTCCCCAAGAATCAGGAGGACCTCGACGCACTCACAAGCGAACTAAACATCGCAGTAGTAGACCTGACAGTGGAAGGCCTAGAACCTTCTCCCGGGATCCCCACAGTAACTCTGGATCAAGCGAAGGAGCTATCGGACATCGTCGACCAGAGGGCTTTCCCGATGCTTCCCGGCCTCGACTGCCACGGATGCGGCTATGACAGCTGCAGGGAGATGGCTAAAGCGATTATGGACGGGAGGGCGTCCCCCGACGGCTGCGCAACATTCTCACCCGGCTTCCGCCTGAGGGTGGACGGCGAGGAGGTCTCCATGGGAACTTTCGTACGTGACATAACCAGGAACGTGGTCCTGGGCCTCCTGAGGTCGCTGAAGGGCGTAGGTACCCCCGGCAGGGTGGAGCTGGAGTTCGAGGTGGAGGAAGATGGTTGAGGGCCTCAAGATCTGCGTCGACAGCAACGAGGCGTCGAGCCGGAGGGACGTCGTCAACTACCTCAGGCTCTCAGGCTTCGAGGTGGACATCAGGAAGCTCGATGTCTGCGACTACGTCGTCTCCGACAGGTGCGGGGTGGAGCGGAAGGACGTAAGCGACTTCCTCGGCAGCATGAAGGACGGTCGCCTCTTCGAGCAGGCGAAGGGGATGTCCGAGGCCTACGAGAGGCCGATACTGATACTGGAAGGCCACATGTCCCGCGCCTTCAAGCGGAGCAGGATGAGGCCCGCCTCCGTCTACGGCGCCCTCTCCAGCCTCGCCCTCGACTACGGGCTATCCATCATCCCGACTGAGAACCCTGACATGACTGCAGTGCTGCTCCACCGCCTCGCCTACAGGGAGCAGGCCAAGGAGGAGCGCCCCCTACAGCTCAGAAGCGTACGCCGGGACATGCCCCCCCACCAACAGCAGATATTCCTGCTCTCCGGGCTGCCCCAGGTGGGCTCGACCCTGTCGGAGGAGCTCCTGAGGGCGTTCGACACCCCATACCGGGTGCTCGAGGAGATGGCCTCCGCAGAGGTCAGGGTATCCAGCAGCGGGAAGACGAAGAGGCTACTCGGCCCCCTCGCCGACGTCAAGGGCGTGGGACCGGTCATCGTGGAGAGCGCCCAGAGGCTGCTCAGGGGGTCATACAACGCACTCTGTGAGCTAGACGACCGAGACCCGTAACTTCCCCCTATCACTGATTATAGCTTCATAAACTGTTTATTTACACCCCCCATTTGAGAGCCAGTGAAAGAAATGGATCCATTTCTACGCGGTTTCTCGGAGCAGTTCGTGGACGTACACCTCGAGAAGAAGGAGATAGAGAACTTCAAGGGGATCCTGGAGATCTTCAACAAGGGCATCAAGTCGAACCTGGACGCCCAGATCGGCTTCTTCCTCGGATACTCCTACGCCGAGCTCCTGATGCAGTTCCTGATCATGAAGAACAGGCTCCCCGACAAGGAGGAGACGGCCGACGTCTACAACATGATCAAGCGGAGGTTCCCGGAGATACTGCAGCAGATGAAGAAGGTCAAGAACGCCAAGATCTACGAGAGGGACGACGCGGTGATCCCGGCCTCCGAGGTCGACGTCGAGCCCCTCATATCCGTACAGGAATGAGCCTAGAGCACCCCAAAGGGCTCACACTATTTTATTTTAAATAATAACAGACCTGTTTGTACAGCCCTTAAATAAGACGCTTGCCGGTATGATTTCTGAACGGTGCGCAGCTTGAGGATAGCCGTCGTCGACAAGGAGAAGTGCCGCAGCGACAAGTGCGACCAAGTATGCATCAGGTTCTGCCCCATGGTCCGGACGCGTCGGGAGGCGATCCGCCTCGCTGAAGACGGCAAGGCCTACGTAGCGGAGTTCGTCTGCAGCGGCTGCGGCATCTGCGTCAGGAAGTGCCCCTACGGAGCCCTGAGCATCGTCAACCTCCCCGACGAGCTGGAGTCCGAGCACATCCACCGATACGGGCCCAACGAGTTCACCCTCTACAGGCTGCCCGTCCCCCGAGACGGCAGCGTCGTCGGCCTCCTCGGTAAAAACGCCATAGGCAAGTCCACAGTCCTCAACATCCTCGCCGGGAACCTAACGCCCAACCTCGGCAAATGGGACCGGCCCCCAACGAGGGATGAGATCGTGGACAGCTTCTCGGGCCTCCCACTCCACGACTACTTCGAGGGCCTCTACGACGGATCCCTGAAGGTCGTATACAAGCCCCAGTACGTCGACCAGATCCCGAAGGTAGTGAAGGGCGCCGTCCGGGACATCCTGGAGTCCCGAGACGAGCGAGGCGTCCTGGAGGAGATAGCCGGCGAGCTGGAGGTCGACCACATCATGGACCGAGAGCTCGAAGTCCTCAGCGGCGGGGAGCTCCAGAGGGTCGCCCTCGCCGCCGCAGTGATCAGGGACGCCGGGGTCTACCTCCTCGACGAGCCCTCTAGCCACCTGGACATCTACCAGAGGGTGAACGCCGCCAAGGTCATCCGCCGCCTCCTCGAAGAGGGCAGGAAGGTCGTGGTGGCGGAGCACGACCTCGCGATCCTCGACTATCTGAGCGATGATGTCTTCCTCCTCTACGGTCAGCCCAACGTCTACGGCATCGTCTCCAACGTCCACCAGGTCCGTGAGGGGATCAACATCTACATCAACGGCTACATCCCCGACGAGAACGTCCGCTTCAGGGAGAGCCCAATCATCTTCCACGTCAAGCCCCCGTCCAGCCGGAGGGGCAGAAGCCGCCCCCTCCTCACCTGGACGGAGCTTAAGAAGAGGTTCGACAGCTTCGACCTCACCGTCAGAGCCGGTGAGATAGGCATCGGCGAGGTCGTGGGTATCCTGGGGAAGAACGGGATCGGTAAGACGACGTTCATCAAGATGTTAGCCGGTGTCGAGATGCCTGATGAGGGGGGCGTCACGGGCGGGGAAATCAAGGTGAGCTACAAGCCCCAGTATCTGACCGGCACCATCGAGGGCACCGTCGAGAGGGTGCTCCGCCGGGCGGCGGGGGAGAAGTACCTGGAAAGCTGGTTCAGCGCCGAGGTCATCGAGCCCCTCCACGTCCGCCACATGCTGGAGAGGGACATCAGCGTCCTCAGCGGAGGCGAGATCCAGAGGGTGGCGATAGCCGAGTGCCTGAGCAGGACGGCGGACATCTACCTCCTCGACGAGCCCAGCGCCTACCTCGACGTCGAGGAGCGACTGGCGGTTGCCCGGGCGATACGCCGGATAACCAAGATGAACGGCGTCACGGCCTTCGTCGTCGAGCACGACATCGTGGCCCAGGACTTCATCGCCGACAAGCTGATGGTCTTCTCCGGGGAGGCGGGCAGGGAGGGCCACGGCGGCACACCCCTCAACCTGGAGGACGGGATGAACGTCTTCCTCAAGGAGATGGAGATCACCTTCCGACGGGACCAGGAGACGAAGAGGCCGAGGGTCAACAAGGAGGGCTCACGGCTCGACAAGGAGCAGAAGAAGACCGGCAGGTACTACTACACCTGAGGCGTCACCGCTTCCGTCACGGGTAGGACGTCACGCCCCGATGCTGCCAAGCAGGGCTGGCCTGTTATAACAGATAAAATGGTACCATTTTCACTCGACGAAGAGGTCACCGACCAGCCTGATCACATACAGAGGGTCGACGACGGACTCCAGTTGAGGCCACAACCTCTTCAGAAGGGACGACATCCACATTTTGACTGATCTGGACACGTGCCCCCCCCCCGTCTTAAGACGAGTGAGACATTACAGCTGACTGCAACTGGACACCAATGCCTGAGAAGCCCACCTCAAGGTTAACGGGTTAGCCATTAAGTCCAGTAGACTAATGACCGTTCAGCAGGAGTGCCAGGATCGCGACGGCGATCCCCGCCACCACCATCTTCACGCCGCTGTAGATGACGTTACTCTCACTCACCCTCCCCAGGAAGACACCGAGGAGGAAGAGCGTGAGTAGGGACGCCACTATGGACGCCCCGAAGGCCAGTTCGAGAGTAATGAGGCCAGTCATGGATACGAAGAAGGGTATCACGCTGGGGATCGATGCCAGGAAAGGCGCCGACCCGTCGATGAGGGCGGCGAAGACCGATACGAACCTGGAGGCCTTGCCGTATATCGTGTCCTCAAGGTCGGTGAGCATTGCGTCCTCCAGCTCATTGAGGGACTGATTCCTCTCGGCGCTCTCCGTCATGTAGGTCCCCGAGAAGCCTGAGATGGCCATCGCCACGCCGCCGACGATGATGACACCGACAATCGCTCTAGCGTCATTGATATGGGATATATACGCTCCTATGATGACTCCCAGGCTGGTCATGGCGCCGTCGAAGGCGTTCATGGCGAAGTACCTGCGCAGTATCTTCTGGGCCTTGGTAACCCTGAGGAATATCCCGACCTCCTCGAAGTAGCCAAGGAGGCGACTTTTCACGCTTTGACTGGCATCCGAGTCGTCATCTTGGGAAGAATCTTCCAATTACACTAGCTCTCCCGGGCTGCTGAGCAGCCTAAAACCGTGTACATTGTATCTCTCGCTGTGCCTTGAGCTCACTCAGAGGACACATAACAGGAATTAATAAATGTTATGAAGCCATAGAACATCATCGGTTAACCCGTCAGGAAATGTGAACATTTTGAGTAATGCCGCGATTAAAGCGTTAGTTTTAGACGTTTTAAAACCCCACACCCCGTCGCTCCCCGAGTTCGCTGAATACCTAATCGAGTTAGATGGTGTGAACAAGGTGGACATCACCCTCGTCGAGATGGACGAGAGGACCGAGAGCCTCAAGGTCGTGATCCAGGGTCACGACATCGAGTTCGAGAACTTGAAAGAGTACATGGGGAAGAGGGGCGCTGTCATCCACAGCATCGACCAGGTTGTCGTAGAGAAGTGAAGGGGCAAAGCCACCCGTGACCGAGATGGAGAACGCTCTCAAGCCCACACTGCAGCCCTTCCTAGACCAGAGCACACAGCTCCAAGAGGCCGACTACGCTGTCGTGGGGGCACCGTTTGATCTCACCTCATCCCACAGGAGCGGCTCAAGGTTCGCCCCCGAGGCTATCAGGGTGGCCAGCCGGTACATGGAGACCTACAGCGCCCGAACGGGCCTCGACCTCGATAATGTCTCGATTACCGATCTGGGGAACGTCGAGCCCACCGGGGAAGTGAAGGACTACCTGAGGCTGGTCGAGGAGGTCATTCGCTCGCTCAGGGGCAAGGTCCCAGTCCTCGTCGGGGGAGAGCACTCCGTCACGTTGGGCGCCCTCAGGGCTCTGAGGCCTGATCTCGTCCTCGATTTTGACGCTCACCTGGATCTCAGGGACAGCCTGATGGGACTCAAGATGTCCCACGCCACTTACATGAGGCGTGCGATGGAGGAACTCGACTTTAGGTTGATAATCTTGGGGGTGAGGGCCCTCTCACGGGAGGAGCTGAAGTTCGTCAAGGATAACGGTGACCGAGTCCTTATGATCACCGCCAATGAAGTACTGAAGGGCTCATACGCACAGGACTCTGTATCTAACTGGTTGAAGCCTGCCTCTTCGGTCTACGTCAGCATCGACGCCGACGTCCTGGATCCATCCCAGGCACCAGCTGTGGGCAACCCCTCACCCGAGGGGTTAGGCGTCAACGATCTCCTGGATCTCCTGGGGTCCTCGATCGACTCCCGGTGCGTCGGATTCGACCTCACCGAGGTGAGCCCCCACTACGACTCCGGGACGACGGTATCCCAGGCCGCCTATATTATCCTGGAGACCATCTACCTCATCGAGAGGGGAAGGCGCACCGACTGAGTGAAATTCATTATATTATACCTTTCTGACTAGTATCTGAGTTGGCTAGAGTGGGATTCAGGGTAGAAGAGGAGGTCTCGACCCCGAGAGGGCGACTGGCGCCGGAGCAGCTACCCCCGTCATACCTCCTATCGGCCGGCTACGACGGCAAGCAGGAGAAGGCGTTCCTCCGCCTCTACGAGCCCGAGTCCAAGCAGGTCTTCCTCTGGTACGACAACACCGGCCACCTGTCCTACTGCATCTCCAAGCTCACCCCTGACGAGCTGGGGAAGAACGACCGGCTCCTCTCCTATCCGGACTTCCTCCTCCTCGAGGCCGAGGAGAAGTACGACGCCCTGGCCGACGAAAATATTCAAGTTACCAAGGTGATCGCCTCAAATCCTCTCGCGATCGGAGGTGGGAGGGACGGGGGCATCAGGAGCATCATAGGCGAAAGCTGGGAGAGCCGGATAAGGTACTACCAGAACTACATATTCGACAGGCGCTTGATCCCTGGGATGCCCTACCGAGTCGTGGACGGGGATCTGGTTGCGGAGGAGTACGAGCTCCCTGCTGAGATCTCCTCCGAGATGGAGGGTCTCCTCTCAGATCAGGAGCCCGAGTTCAAGGAGCACATGATGGAGTGGGCCCGCTTACTACAGTGCCCTGTCCCAAATATTCGAAGAGTCGCAGTGGACATCGAGGTCTACACCTCCGTGGCCAACAGGATACCGAACCCCGAGGAGGCCATCGAGCCGATCACGGCGGTCTCCTTCGTCACCTCCGAGGGGAGGAGGCGTGTCATCCTCCTCAACGACACGGGTGAGGAAGCCGAGCTCCCTGAGATCGAGGGAGCCGAGGTGGCGTTCTACGAGGACGAGAGGGAGCTGGTGGCCGAAACCCTCAGGGTGCTAGACGAGTACCCGGTCGTGCTCACGTTCAACGGCGACAACTTCGACCTCAGGTACCTGAAGAACAGGGCGGGGAACCTCGCCTTTTCTCAGGACGAGATACCCATCACCCTCGGTCGCCAGTTCGCGTACCTCACCAACGGCCTCCACATCGACCTCTACCGCTTCTACCTGAACCGGTCGATCCAGATCTATGCCTTCGGGAATAGGTACAGGGAGAACACCCTCGACGACGTCGCCGGTGGGGTCATCGGTAAGAAGAAGATCCACGTAGAGAAAATCACGGATCTGAGTTTCGAGGAGCTGGCCCGCTACTGCCTCAATGACTCCGACATTACCTACGAGCTCGCCAGCTTCAACGACGATCTGGCGATGAAGCTGATGGTGATCCTCAGCCGCGTGAGCAAGATGACGATGGAGGACCTGACGCGGATGGGAGTGAGCCGTTGGATTCTAGCCCTCATGGAGTGGGAGCACCGGAAGAGGGGCTGGCTCATACCGAACACCCAGGACATTCTGGAGGCGAAGGGGGGCACCACCACCGAGGCGGTCATCAAGGGGAAGAAGTATCAGGGGGCCATCGTTCAGGACCCCAAGCCCGGCGTCCACTTCGGGGTCACGGTCCTCGACTTCGCCAGCCTCTACCCCTCAGCAATACGGAACTGGAACTTGAGCTACGAGACGCTGCTCTGTAAGCACGAAGAGTGCAGGGAGAATAAGGTTCCTGGTACACCTCACTGGGTCTGCACCCAGAGGAGGGGCATGACGAGTCTCATCATCGGCAGCCTCAGGGACCTCAGGGTGCTCAGGTACAAGCCCCTAAGCAAGGACAGCTCGCTCTCAATCGAGGAACGCACCTTCTACGACGTCATCCAGGCCGCCCTTAAGGTATTCCTCAACGCCAGCTACGGCGTCTTCGGAGCCGAATCGTTTCCCCTCTACTGCCCGCCCCTAGCGGAGAGTACGGCTGCCGTCGGCCGGTACGCGATGACTCAGGCCGTCCAGCAGTCGGAGCGGCTGGGAATAGAGGTGCTCTACGGAGACACGGACAGCGTCTTCCTCGCGCACCCGACTCAGCAGCAGATAGATGATCTGGTCGCATGGACCGACAAGGAGCTGGGCATCGACCTCGACGTCGATAAGGTGTACAGGTACGCCATCTTCTCTAAGAGAAAGAAGAACTACCTGGGAGTCTACGAGGACGGGAGCGTCGATATAAAGGGGCTGACCGGGAAGAAGCGGCACATCCCCCCGCTGCTCAAGGAGTCGTTCCTCCAGCTCACCCGGGTCCTGAGCGAGGTCAGAAGCCCCGAGGACATGCCTGGAGCGAAGAAGGAGATCAGGGGCCTCGTGGAGACCGTGTACAGGAGGCTGAAGGATAGGGAGTTCGACATCGAGGAGCTCGCCTTCAGCATGATGCTTGGGCGGCGGCTGTCCAGCTACACGACCAACCCGCAGCACGTGAAGGCGGCGAGGATGCTCGCCGAGACGGGGGTTAACCTGGACATCGGTGACATCATCAGGTACATCATCACGACCAACGACGTGAAGCCCGTCCAGATGGCAACCAACAGGGACGTCGACATCAACAAGTACCTCGAGCACCTGGAGTCCATGTTCGAGCAGCTCCTCGACGCACTGGACATGAGCTTCGACGAGATGGTCGGGAGGCCACAGCAGACATCACTCGGGTCATTCTTCGGTCCGAGAGGCGATTGATGGATTCGCAAAAAGAAACGAATCATCCTGATGGAACACAAATATATTTAAATAGGTTCTAGGGGACCCCAATCGAGGACACGAGATGATGGGTGAGTGCTTTAATATGTTCGCACTACGTGACCCCCGTATCTAGTTTCCTTTGTGTCGTTTTCTCCAATCCATCTGGTGGGAGGCCCTCTCCTTGACTGAGGAGTGGGTCATAGACAGACGGCTCCTCGAGCACCTCGCCCAGGTCTCGCGACTCAAACTAACTGACGATGAACTGGACAAGTTCACCGAGCAGCTCCAAGTGATCCTGCAGGCGTTCAGGGAGATCGAGGAGATCGACACAGAGGGCGTAGAGCCAAGCTTCCACCCCATCGATGTCAGGAACGTACTAAGGGAAGACGCGGTGAAAGCCTGGAAGTGGGACCCCCTGGAAAACTCCAGACACGTCGAGGGCAGATACCTGAAGGGGCCGAGGATAACGTGACAGACCCATTCCTCCGCGCCAAGGAGCTTGACGAGAAGTACAGGTTCCTCAACGCAGTCGCCCAGGATACCACGTCCACAGGAGCTGGGAGGCTCCAGGGCTACTCCGTCTCCGTCAAGGACTGCATCTGCACGAAGGGCATCGAGACCAAGGCGGGCTCCCGAATCCTCGAGGGCTACGTGCCCCCTTTCGACGCCACCGTCGTCTCCCGGTGCAGGTCCGAGGGGGCCGTAATCCTCGGGAAGACGACCCAGGACGAGTTCGGCTTCGGAACGTTCAACGTCAACACGCCCTACAACGTCCCCTTGAACCCCCACGATCTTGAGAGGACGTGCGGAGGGAGCTCGGGTGGCGCCGCCTGTCTCACTGCTGTAGCGGACTTCCCTCATCTGGCGCTCGCCGAGTCGACGGGGGGCTCCATCTCCTGCCCCGCCTCGTTCTGCGGTGTAGTAGGGGTAACGCCCACCTACGGGAGGGTCAGCCGATGGGGGCTCATCGACTACGCCAACAGCCTCGACAAGATTGGCTGCATGGCGAAGACCGTCGGTGAAGTAGCCCTCCTTCTCTCTGTCATCGGGGGCCCCGACGAGTACGACTCCACAGTCCTAGATGTTCCAGAGGAGGACTTCGCGGATCTAGAGATCTCCGTAGAGGGCGTCAAAATGGGGGTACCCGAGGAGTACTTCGCCGAGGGCGTCGACGACGGCGTGAAGGACAGCATCTGGGTCGCTCTGAAGGTGCTTGAGGGCGAGGGCGCCGACCTCTCGGAGGTTTCCCTGCCCCACACGGGTGTGGCCCTCTCCGCTTACTACATCATCGCCATGGCCGAGGCCTCCACGAACCTCGCTAAGCTGTGTGGCCTCAGATATGGCCTCCAGCCGGAGGAGGGGGGCAACTTCGACGAGTACTTCAGCAGGGTCAGAGCGGAGGGCTTCAGCGAGGAGGCGAAGAGGCGAATTATCCTGGGCACCTTCACGAGGATGGCGGGCTACCGTGACGCCTACTATCTGAAGGCGTTGAAGGTGAGGACCAGGGTCATCGAGGACTTCAAGAGGGCCTTCGAGGAGGTGGACGTCCTCGCCGCGCCGACTATGCCCGTCGTCGCCCCGCGCTTCAACGAGATCGCGGAGATGGAGCCCATCCAGCAGTACATGATGGATGTACTCACCGTAGCCCCGAACCTCGCCGGCGTCCCCATGATATCCATACCCTGCGGAGAGGTTGATGGCATGCCCGCCGGACTCCACATCATGGCGGACCACCTGGAGGAGACAAAGATGCTGGGCGTAGCCCGAGCGTGGGAGGTGCTCCGTTGAGTGCGGTCATGGGCCTGGAGATCCACGTCCACCTGTTGACAGAGAGCAAGCTGCTCTGCGGATGCAGCACGGACAACGAGGGTCGCGCGCCTAACGAGAACACCTGCCCCATCTGTATGGGCTTCCCCGGCTCCAAGCCGAGGCTGAACAGGCGGGCCCTAGAGCACGGCGTGAAGATCGCCAAGGCGTTGAACTGTAGGGTGCTCCCGGAGGTCAGGTTCTCGAGAAAGGGCTACTTCTACCCCGACATGCCCAAGAACTTCCAGATCACCCAGTACGAAGTCCCCTTAGGAGAGGGGGGGCACCTACTCCTCGAAGGGAGGCGGATCGGTATAACCCGGGTCCACATCGAGGAGGACCCGGCCAAACTCGTCCACATCGGAGGCGACATCACCAGCGCCAAGTACACACTGATCGATCACAACAGGTCCGGGATACCCCTCGCAGAGATAGTCACCGCCCCTGAGATCACCTCCCCTAAGGAGGCCAGGCTGTTCCTCAACAAGCTGAGCCTGATACTGGAGCACCTCGGGGCCTTCGATCCCTGCGGGGAGGGCTCGATACGCATCGACGCCAACATCAGCCTTGAGGGCGGCCAGAGGGTCGAGGTGAAGAACATCACCGGCTTCAGGAGCGTCGAGGACGCCCTCAACTACGAGATCATCCGTCAGAGGAGCATGGCAAACATGGGCATCGCCGTCGAGAGGGAGACTCGCCACTACGACGCCGAGACGAACACGACGAGCACCCTCAGGAAGAAGGAGCAAGAGGAGGACTACGGCTACATCGTCGAGCCCGATCTGGTCGTCATAGACGTCACCGACGACTGGATCAAGGAGCTGGAGGACGAGATGCCCGAACTCCCCGACGCCAGGATCCAGAGGTTCGTCGAGCAGTACGGGCTGCCCCCGCTCCAGAGTGGCATCATCGTCAACGCGGGCCTCGACATGTCCGAGTTCTACGAGGAGTGCTGCAGGCTCCCTGGAGACCCGAAGGAGGTCGCCAGATGGGTCGTCACCTTCCTCATGAAGAGCCTCAACTATGAGGGGCTCAGCCTGAGGGACTCCAAGGTGAACCCCGAGACCTTCGTGGAGCTGCTGGAGCTCATGGACGAAGGGACGATCTCGGAGAGGCTGGCGAAGGAGCTCATAAAGGAGTACGTGAGCACCGGCCTCTCCCCGCGGAAACTGGTGGAGGAGAGGGACCTCGGGCTTATGCCTTTAGATGAGATCAGGGCGGTCGTGGAGTCCGTCATCGAGAACAACCCGAAGGCCGTTGATGACTTCAGGGATGGGGAGCCCAAGGTGGTGGACTTCATCCTCGGACAGGTCCTCAGGAGGATCAGGGCGAGGGGTCGCCCCACGAAGATCATGGAGCAGATAGTAGAGAAGTTGAAGAGTGCCTCGGTAGCTCAGTAGGTAGAGCAACTGGCTGTTAACCAGTAGGTCGGAAGTTCGAGTCTTTCCCGGGGCGCCACTAATCTTACTAGAACTCAGGTTCTTTCATTCAAAGAAAGTAGCTGCGCAAAGCTCCCGGGAAACAAGAAACGGAGCGTAGGGCCGAGAGTTCTAAGGACCCTGTTTTAATTCTCGATGCAATTTGGATCAGAGTTGACTGATATATCTTCGGCTTCAGTGCAACACGTGCTGAGCCCGTATCATCCTAGAAATATCATTTTTTCGTCTTTCTCAAAAACTGCTCAATAAACCCTCATAACGAACGGGAAAAAGACCAAATACGACGGACGCTTTCCTGCAAACGATGCGGTGGACTAGTATCTATGATTCAAAATTTTATTAAGAATCGAAGCTGATATCAAATCGATCTATAATGAGTCACCGTCGTGAGTTCACACTAGGTTCATCATCGATGGCGAGTAGACAGGTGGGGATCCTTATCATTTCCCTGGTGATCCTGTCGCAACTGTCATCCGTGAATCTATTAATGCCCATGGATGCCCAGGTAACCCCAAATGCGATTGAAGCCGATTTAATTGATTTCATCCTGGAAATACCGTCATCCGATGTTTATGACCCTAAAACGGGGGAAACCGTAGCCCAGTTTAGGGAACGGACGCTGAACGGACAGCAGGATGTCGTGAAATACCTCCAGGGAATTGGCGTACAGATACTAGAGCAGCACTGGCTCGGCAACTTCATCCTGGCCAGGAGTACGAGCAGTCAGATCGAGATCCTGCCGAATAACTTGGCCCAAATAAAGTTACACTATGATCAGACTCTAACATACAACTCCATTGCTATTCCCTCTTCATCCACAGGCTATGCATCCGACGACTGGGACGTCCAGATGATCGGGGCGGAAACCGTCCAGGGGATGGGTTTCACGGGGCAGGGCGTGAAGGTCGCCATCCTAGATTCTGGTGTTTACGCCGACCACCCCTCTTTGAGCAGTAGGATCTCGGAGCAGATAGACCTATACAATGGTGACTCTGTCGCCGAGGATCTTGACGGCCACGGAACGGCTCTCGCAGGCATCGTGGCCAAGTTTGCCCCCTCGGCGGAGCTCCTCATCGTAAAGACCGGTGAGGGAGGGCGCTCACATCAGATGTCGCTGATAAGTGGGGCCGAGTGGGCGGTTGAGCGTGGCGCTGACGTCGTGCTCATAGCCTCCTCCTTGAAGCCGGCCCAGTCGGATGGCTCCAGCTGGCTCACGATGAAGATGGATGAGCTGTGCGACTTCGGGGTCAACGTAGTGACCGCCGTAGGCAACGACGGTCCTGGGTCCAGCTCGCTCACCTCTCCTGCCGATGGTAAGAAGGTCATCGCCGTTGGCTCCATAGATAATATAAATCGTATCATGTCGGCCAGCGGTCGTGGACCGACTTTTGACGGCAGGATAAAGCCTGATCTAGTCGCCCCGACCGGGGTCAGCACAACTTCATACGAGGGTGGGTACACGACTCTGGGAGGAACGAGTGCCGCCTCGGCAGTGGTGGCGGGTGCCCTAGCTCTGCTCAGGGACGCATACTCGGGAGTCACCTCCGACTCCGAGATTCTCAAACAGATACTCCTCCAGACGGCGGTGGACTTGGGGGCGGGGTTGCCCGATAACACCTATGGTTATGGCAGGATAAACATCTTAAGGGCGGTAAGCGGCTACGCGCCGGTCATAATACCCGAGTTCAGCTCCGATAAGGTGTTTGGCGGAGACCCGATGACCGTCAGCGTCGCGGTCTATAACACCACTGGAAGGCAGTTGAATAAGATACCCAACCTGAAGTATTCGACGGCTCAGATCCTGTATCCTGACGATTCGGTGGTAATGCATACCCTTTTCGAGCGGGAGACCGGTATATATTCGCAGACATTCCCTACTAGGGTCTCCTATGGTTACGCGAATTTCCAGGTGAGGGTGATTACGACGACGACCTACTTCGTGGACAGGAAGGTCCAGATTATGCCCGTGAGGATCTCCGGTGTTTTCCTCTCCTCGGTTGAGCTACAGCCTGGGGATAGGCTACTCGTCACAGCGTCGTTGGAGTGGGGGAGTGAGGCATACACTGAGCCCCTGAGTATCTACTTTAAGGTCTATGATAGTTCAGGTAACTATCGGGGCCAGGTCGTGGAGTCTGTTGCAGGTAACTCCGTGCAGACCACCATCGACGTCGTGGTTAACGGTTCTTTCAGCGTGCTGGCGTCCCTAGAGGCGGGGGCGATCCCAGGTGATCAGGAGGTGCTGGATGTGGTGAGTTCGGAGTTCTTCACGGTCTCGGGCTACTCCCGGGTGAACAGGTACTGGACGGCGTTCAACTACGTCTACGAGGAGCTCAAGCTAGGGCGTTTTGAGTGGGGTGGATCTGAGTACAATGATGCCTACTCCGTGTCCCACGACCCGGCGCTCCTGGAGAGGGCGAGGGGCTACGCCGAGGGGATGTTCGCACCCGGGTACGACATGTTCGCCGAGGAGCCACTGTCCGAGATCATCGGGAGGACCAGGTTCCTCCTGGAGCTCTACGAGGTGACCGGTGAGGACCGTTACCTCGCTGAGGGGGTGAGGCGGGCCAACTGGCTGCTCGCAAACCAGTCCTCCAACTATGGCTGGTGGCACGACGCCTCGGGGATGACCTCCGCAGGGCTGAACACGAGCGTTCAGCTCCATAACATGGAAGCGCTCCTCGCGCTGCAGGCGGCCTACCGGGTCACCGGGGAGGCTGCCTACATGGAGAGGGTCCATGAGGCCTACTGGGAGAGGTGGGGGCAGTGGGAGACCGGGCTTGATACCGATCTGGAGGTGGTCTACAACCTCCTGAACTATACCCAGAAGATCAATTATCAGCAGAGGCTGTATTACCTCGCTAAGGGGGCTAAGAACTCTCAGCTGCCCGACGGCGGCTGGGGTGAGGTGGGGGTCGACGGCGGTGTGAGCGAGACGAGCCTGCGTAACGCCCAGGCGCTCATGCTCTACTACAGCTACACTGGGGACGAGACCTACCTGGATGCGGTGATGGCGGCGCTTGACTGGCTCTGCGACCACACGTGGGTCGGTGGGGGCTGGGAGACGCGGTGGTTCACCGGAGAAGGCGGCGACACCTCGCTGGCGCTGCACGCTCTGTCTAGGGTGCTCCCCGTCCTCTTCCCGACGGCCCGGGTGGACGTGGTCATGCCCGGGAATCTCGCCTTCTACGTGGATGAGGTTGAGTTCAGCTCTGGTCTTATGGGAGTCGCCGAGGTGGAACTCCTCCCTGGCGTTCATTATCTGGTGGCGTCAGAGAACTTCACCGTAGACGTGTTAAAGAGGTTCACCCTCTGGAGTGACGGGGAGGCGTCGAACTTCAAGGAGTTTACGCTGAGGCTGAACGAACGCCCCTCCTTCATGGCTATCTACAGCACCTTCTACAGGCTCTCGGTCTCCACGAGGTACGGCGAGGCCGAGGGTTCGGGGTGGTACGTCGTGGGCTCCATGGCGTCCTTCACTGTGGGCCCAGAGGTCGTCGACCTGGGAGGGAGTGAGAGGGCGGTCTTCATGGGCTGGTCGCAGGAAGCGTTGCCGGATGAGACGTCTCTCTCCGTCTACATGGATGGGGACGTCGAGTTGGAGGCGCTCTGGACCGTCCAGTACCTCCTCACCGTGGGCGTTGAGCCCGAGGAGGCCGGAGAGCTGCCCGTGGTGACTCCCCCAGGTGATTGGTTCGACGAGGACACAGTGGTCAACTGCCGTGCCCAGGAGATCGAGGGCTACGACTTCCTGGGGTGGTCCCAGGACGACTCTGAGATGGGCACTCCCCGCGAGTCCATCGACATCACGATGTACAGGGCCCACGATATAGTGGCCAGGTACAATGCGTCGGCCCCCGTGGAACCCGAGCCGGAGCCTGAACCTGAACCGGAGCCTGAACCTGAACCCGAGCCTGAGCCCGAGCCGAAGCCGAGCGGTATCCCAGGATTCCCATATGAGTCAGTGCTTCTGGGGCTCTCCCTGAGCCTGGCCCTGGTCTGGCTAGCGAGGACGAGGAGAGACCCCCACTTTCCCCGTTGATCTCCTCCTTTCTCTCAATTATGGGAATTTTAGAACTGGGCTCCATTGATCCCAGGTATTCGATGCCATGAAAAGAGTCTTTAATCGCCTACATTCTAGATTGTGACGTTAGGCATGTCGGGATTCGTTGACATTGTCGGTATCATCGGTGGGGAGCACGACGGTGAGCGCGTCAGGGTTCGGG
>DATLAV010000198.1:0-3222 GCA_035527235.1 Patescibacteria group bacterium
CACCCAGCCTGGCGCTTTAAACGGATAGTTGACCAGATAGCTGGTGAAGTACTTGGCGACGTAGCTCAGCATCATCGTCGTGATAACCTCGTGGGCGCCGAACCTGGTCTTCAGGTACGCCGGGACGAAGCCCCAGAGCCCTCCTGCAACCGCACCGGCGACCAAAGAAACTAGGACGTGGATGGGAGCCGGCAAGCCCTCAAAGGACGCCCCCACGATAGCGGAGGCGATGGCTCCCATGAGGAGCTGCCCCTCACCACCGATGTTGAAGAGGCCACCCTTGAAGGAGAAGAGAAACGCCAGGGCCGTGAAAGTGATAGGGGTCGCCTTCATCAACGTCTGACCCACGGCGTAAAAGTCACCGAACGCCCCCATGAACATCGCAGCGTACGCCTCCACCGGCGAGTAACCCGTGACGTAGAGCACAACGGCACCGGTGGCAAAGGCCAGAAGCACCGCGATGACCTGGGTGAACACCGCCCTCAGCGTCGAGGTGAACCTCGGCATGTACCCCTCCATTGAGTCCACGGTCAACACCTCATCCACTCCTGCCCCCGGCCATGAGCAAACCTATCTCCTCCTCGGAGGTCTGCAGAGGGTCCCTTGTCGCCAAGATCCTGCCCTCGTAGATGACGGCAATCCTGTCGCTCAAGGCCCAGATCTCGTCAAGGTCCGCTGAGATGAGGAGAACCCCGCAGCCTCCGCTCCGCATCTCCAGGAGCTTTTTCCTGACGTACTCGGTGGCGCCTACGTCGAGGCCCCTCGTGGGCTGGGCAGCTATGACGAGCTTTGGCTCCCTACTGAACTCCCTCGCTACAACGAGCCTCTGCTGGTTCCCCCCGGAGAGGTTCACCGCCAGGGTCTCCCCCGAGGGCGTGTCGATGGAGTAGTCCCCGATCAGCTCCTTGGAGTACCTCCCCGTCTCCGCCATGTCTAGGACCCCCCACCTGGAGAACTCCGGGTCCCTCTGACTGCCCAGTATGAGGTTCTCCTTCACCGTGAACTCGGGGATGATGCCCCGCTTGTGCCTGTCCTCGGGGACGTGGCTCATCCCCGCCTTTATCCGGTCAAGTGGGGACGCCCGGGTGATGTCGGAGCCCCGGAGGATGATCCTGCCCGCGGTGGGCCTCCTCAGCCCCATCAGGGCCTCCACGAGCTCGTTCTGGCCATTTCCCTCCACGCCGGCGATCCCCAGCACCTCAGAAGAGCAGACCTCCAGGTCCAGCCCCTTAAGCGCGGGCAGCCCCCTGTCGTCCACTGCCTCCAGCCCCTCCACACTGAGAACCGTCCCCTCCGACTCGCAGAAGTCCTTCTCGAAGGTGTAGACGACCTCCCTGCCCACCATCATGACGGCAAGCCGCTCCCGATCCGTCTCGGAGGCCTTCACAGTGTCGACTACCCGCCCCTTCTTGAGGACGGTCACCCTGTCGCAGACCCTGAGGACCTCCTTCAGCTTGTGGGAGATGAATATCACAGTCTTCCCCTCCGCCTTCAGCGCTTCGATGGCCTCGAAGAGATCCTCCACCTCCGGGGGAGTGAGGACCGCCGTCGGCTCGTCGAGGATCAGTATGTCGGCACCCCTGTAGAGAGCCTTCAGGATCTCCACCCTCTGCTGCACCCCCACGGAGAGATTGTAGACGGGCGCCTCCAAGTCGACGTCAAGACTGTACCTCCTGCAGAACCCACCGACGTCGTCGAGCATCCTCTCTCTGTCCAAGAGGAACCCGTTCCGGGTGGGCTCCGCGCCGAGAATTATGTTCTCAGCCACTGTGAGGCTGGGGACGAGCATGAAGTGCTGGTGGACCATCCCGATGCCGAGGCGAATCGCCGTCGACGGGCTGTCCACCTCCACCCGCCTCCCGTCGATGAGGATCTCCCCCTCATCCGGCCTGTAGAGGCCATAGAGGACGCTCATGAGAACGGTCTTACCGGCGCCGTTCTCACCGAGGAGGCCGTGGACCTCCCCCTTCTCCGCGGAGAAGTCGACGTGATCGTTGGCGACGACGCCGGGGAAGGTCTTCGTTATCCCCCTCATGACGACTGCTGGGCTCATTGGAATGCAAAAAAGAATGGGATATTATGGGTATAACACTTTAGTCGTAGCCTGTCGGTACCGTGATGGCCCCTGAGAGTATGCCGTCCTTGGCATCCTTCACCTTGGAGAGGACGTCGACGGGCAGCGGGTCGTGCTCGAAATCGAAGAGCTCCTCCCAGAGCCCCTCCTCCTCGGGCAGCCTGCACATCCCTATCCAGCCCTCGGCGATGCCTCCACTGTAGAAGCCTCCCTCGAACTTACCCACCAGGGCGTCGAGGATCATCTGGTAGACCGCCTCGTCGACTCTCTTGGTCATGCTGGCCTGAATCTCGGGGTAGAGGTAGCACTGGCAGAGGTCGACACCGAAGGCGTTGACCCCCATGTCATGGGCCGCCTCCAGGGCGCCCAGACCGCTCTTGCCGGCAGCGGAGTAGATGCCGTCGACCCCCAGCTCTATTAGGGAGGTCGTCAGCTCCTTGCCCTTGACCGGGTCACCCCAATCGCCGACGAAGACGGGCTCAGCAACGGTGATCTCCGGGTTGGCCCAGAGCGCTCCTGCCTCGTAGCCCTCGAAGAAGTCCCCGATGAGGGGGATGTCCATGCCGCCTACGAAGCCCACGCTCCCGGTCCCGGACGTCATAGCCGCGACGACGCCGACGAGGAAGGATCCCTCGTTAGCCCTGAAAGTGAGTGATGCGACGTTGGCGTTATCCACGACCATATCGATGAGGGCGAAGTTCTGGTCAGGGTACTCAGCCGCGACGATGGAGAGGGGCTCAGCCTGGTCAAATCCGATGCAGATGATGAGAATATACTCACCAGACATAGCAAAGTCCCTCTGATAACCCTCGTACTCGGCGATAGCCGTCGTCTCGACATAGTCAAACTCGATTCCCAGCTCCTCCTGAGCCTTGACGCAACCCGCGTAGGAGATGTCGTTGAATGACTTGTCACCCAGACCCCCCGTGGCGAGGACGAGACCAACCTTCTTGGGCGCCTTCAAGGCGGCAATCTCCGCCAAAGCGTCATCAAGGTCCGACTCAGCCGCGGCCAAGGCCGCCTGGGCGTCCTCTAGATCGCCCTCGACGGTGGTCAGGTCCCCTTCCAGTTCATCGTAGTCGCTCTGAAGCTGATCGTACAGCGCCTTGCTGACCATATCACCAGTGCTTGGAGCGGGGTTCATGGTC
>DATLAV010000199.1:0-21421 GCA_035527235.1 Patescibacteria group bacterium
TCATGCGGCAGTTCATTGACACCTCGCAGCTCTCGGGGATAATGTTACCCTTCAACCCGCCCTTCATGAGCGTCGGCTCGATGGTGGTGAAGCCCATGAGGGAATGGGTATCTACCTTGATCTCCTCCTGCAGTTTCAGCAGCTCGTCTAGGAAGATGGCGCTCTTGGAGATGGCGTTGATCCCCACCTCGGGTGTGCTGCTGTGGGCGGCCTTCCCCCTGACGTCGACGAGGGCGCCTCCTGACGCCTTGTGGCATCGGACGATATCCATCAACGTGGGTTCGGCCACCACGCCGTACCTGGCCTCCCCTGGGGTCACCTTCCCCTCCTCCAAGATTTTTGATACGAACCAGCCCCCCGTGTCCTCGCCTGCGGTGAAGACCACGGTCAGCTGTCTATTGAACTCTCTGTCCCTGAGTTCCTTCACCGCTTGGATGATGGAGGCGTCTGGGCCCTTCATGTCGGCCGCGCCCCGACCGTAGACTTTACCGTCCCTAACGACGGGGTTAAACGGCCCGGAGACCTTCCAGAGGTCGAGGTCCCCGGCGAGGACAACGTCGATGTGCCCTGAGAGCACGAGGCCCGCTCCCTTGCCCGCGCCGAGCTCGGCGATGACGTTCGCTCTGTCGGGCGCCACCTCGTGGAGCTCGGCGTCGACTCCCATGTCCGTCAGGTAGTCGTGGATCCACTTGGCGAGGGGCATCTCCTTCGTGGGGGGGCCCGATGTGTCAAATGCGATCATACTCTTCGCGATGTCTATGACAGTCAAATCGGTTCAGAGTCATATCACATTTTCATATTAAAGCGTGTTCGGTGCCAGCCGGGACGACCCCGTGGCACGGGTCTTCAAACCGCTTTGAGTAGGTTAAAATGTTAATAACCGGAGGTTTATGATAGTCGTCTGTTGACTGCCGAAGTTCGAGGTGGACGATATTCCTGTGAAGGTTAGGGTCAGCATAGGGACCACTGCTCTGCTTGGGTTGAGGAGTCTGAGGCTCGACGCCGTTCCAACCACCGCCTACCTCATGACGTACACGGAAGGAGGTTGCGTCGCCAACTGCGCCTTCTGCTCCCAGGCGAGGGGGAGCCGGTCCAGCAGGTCCCAGCTTTCCCGGGTCATGTGGCCCGAGTTTCCCACCGACGAGGTGTTGGAGGGCCTCAGGAGGGAGGGGGGCGAGGTCATCGAGAGGATCTGCATCCAAGTCATCAACTACCCCGGTTTCCTGGATGACGTTATCTCCCTGATCGAGGGGATGAGGGGAGTCACGAGCCTCCCCATCTCCGTGGACACGTGCCCGGTCCCCCTGGAGGGCTTCAGGAGGCTGAGGGAGGCGGGCGTTGAGCGGGTAAGTATCCCCCTTGACGCTGCTACCCAGGAGCTCTTCGACGAGGTGAAGGGAGTCGGCGCCGAGGGCCCCTACAGGTGGGGAGCCCATCTGGAGGCCATCGACGCCGCCCTGTCCGTCTTCGGTGAGGAAAACGTCATGTCCAACCTCATCATAGGCCTCGGGGAGACCGAGAGGGAGGCAGTTGAGCTTATTCAGGCCATGAAGGACCGGCGCATCGCGATGGTGCTCTACGCATTTACGCCCCTCCCGGGCACCAGGTTCGCCGACCGTCCCCAGCCCCCCCTGGAATCGTACAGACGCATCCAACTTGCGAGGCACATCATAACCGGAGGAGATGCCTGCATAGGCGATTTGGAGTTTGACGGGGAGGGACGGATCGTAGGCTTCGGCAGGGGCGTCGACGTATCCTTATTGATCGGGGAAGGCTTACCCCTGAGGACGACGGGCTGCCCGGGGTGCAACCGGCCCTACTACAACGAGAGGCCTTCGGGGCCCTTCTACAACTACCCGAGGAAGCTCACGGCGGACGAGTTAAAGATGGAGAAGGAGAGGAAGCTGATATGACCGAAATCTGGAGGCTGATAGACATGAGGATCGAGAACGCGCCGACCCAGATGGCGATCGACGAGTCCATAGCTTACGCGAGGACCCGGGGGGAGACCCCCAACACCATCCGGCTGTATAGGTGGAACCCCTCCGCCGTCTCCATAGGCTACTTCCAGAGCCTGGAGAAGGAGGTCAACTTGGAGGAGTGTGAGCGTCAGGGCGTGGACGTCATCCGTAGAATCACAGGCGGGGGCGCCGTCTTCCATGACTATAACGGCGAGATCACCTACAGCATCGCCACACCCGAGGACGACCCCAAGATGCCTCGGGACATCCTCGCCTCGTACGAGCTGATCTGCGGGGCCATCGTCGATGGCCTCGGGACGCTTGGCGTGGACTGCGAGTTCAAACCCGTCAACGACATAATCGCCGGCGGGAGGAAGATTTCGGGGAACTCCCAGACCCGGCGCCACGGTGTGATGCTGCAGCATGGCACCGTCCTCGTGGACAGCGACCTCAGGAAGATGTTCCAGGTCCTCAGGGTCTCGGACGCGAAGATCAGCGACAAGATGATAGAGGCAGTCGAGGACCGGGTCACCAACATCAGGAGGTACCTGGAGAGGGAGGTCTCCTTCGACGAGGTAAGGGCCGCGCTCATCACGGGCTTCGAGGAGACCTTCGACGTGACACTTGAGCCGGGGGAGCTCACCTCATACGAGGAGGATCTGGTGAAGAGCTACAGGGAGAGGTACAGGTCCCGGGAGTGGGTCCACAAGAGGTGATGATGTGGGTAGAGCGGAATACAAGGTGCCCGGCGGGAAACTGCTGGCGGCGGAGACGGAGATCGAGGATGGTGTGCTCGTGAAGGTTAAAGTCACCGGCGACTTCTTCATGCACCCCGAGACAGCCATAGAGGATCTGGAGGCAGTCCTCACAGGTATCATGGTCGATGACCTAGAAGCGGAAGTGATAAGATTCTTTGAGGGTAGGGAGGTCACCCTCTACGGCGCGTCCCCCGAGGACTTTAGCCACGTCGTGAGGCTCAGTTTACCCTCGTAGAGCCCTCTCCTCCAGGCTCCTCGGGATGGTGCAGCAACCATTGATCGTCTTCACGGTATAACCCAGTTCCTTAGCCTTTGCCACCGTCGCCCGGGCCGGCAGGGCGACCCTGCTCACGCCCGATTCGATCGCCATCCACTCCAGCTCCGCTTTGTCCGTCCTTGAACGCATGCACCCGAGGGAGACCTCGGAGGAGGGGGAGATGCGCCTGGCCTCGGAGGCGATCTTGACTATGTCATCCATAGATGGAGGAGTCACGTCTGCCATCGGCGTGCCTGAGGTCGGTATCAGTCCGAGCAGCACGATGACCTCGGGCTCTATCTCGGCGCAGAGTTCCAGGGCCCTTAGCTCCCCTTTCGTCCTGCCAAAGTCCAGGCCGACGCAGATGTGGGGGGCGACCTGGGGGACACCGGCGTCGACGAGGGCGTGCAGCGTCTCAGAGTAGTCGTCGACGGTCGCGTCAAGCCCGTAGACGTCCCTTATCGTGTCGGGGCTCCCTATCACGTCGACGGAGGCGATGTCGGCCCCCGTGGAGGCCAGCTCCTCCGCCTGCTCCCAGCTCAGGAGGCCCGTGTGCAGGTTGACGATGAGGGAAGTGTTCTCCTTTATCCATCTCAACGTGGAGATGAACCCGTCGAGAGGTACCTTTCCATCGGGCGTCGAGCCGCCGCTGACGAGGAGGCCTGTCCCCTCGGAGGCCTCCAGTTTCAGGCTGAACTCCCTCAGCTTCTCCGGCGTGTCGACGTTCGGCATGTGGCCGAGGTAGTGGCCGCCGCAGTGCTTGCAGTTGAGACCGCAGTTGGCGCCGGTGACCGAGACGCTCGGGAACCTCGGGTAGGGGTAGTAGAACCTAAACTCTTTCGACTCGTTTCGCCTTGACGTGGTCTCCATGCTCTACCGATCCTACGGATGCCTCACTCAAAAATGATGTGTCAGACATGGACAAGAGATAGGCATGCACAGGATCGTCGTTATTATCTCAGCTGACACGGAGTGGAGGGTTTTGGGGGAGGGTTTCATCGGTCGGGTGAATGCAGGCTGGGCTATGGGCGGTTGAAGTGGCAGGGTTTGGAAAACGTCAGTATCCACGTTAGTCTGGTCTTGATGGTGGTCTACGCTGTGGCGATAGCCGCCTCTCGCCTCGGGAGGCCTGAGCTCCGGCAGAGTATGGCTTTCTTCGCGTGAGGATGGGGCGGGGATCGGGTGAGGTATGGCAGTGGATGTCATGCGCCTGGTTGTGTTTGGATGGTGTTCTCGAGTTGTCTCTTCTTCTTCGTGGTATTGGTTGATGGATCTGGGTGTTGGTGTTGTGAGATGGGTGATGAAAAGAGCAGTGAATCCTAGTCCTCTGTACAAACTACCTCAATTATTTAATCCGTTTGCGTGCGCGCAGGTCGTCTTTGAGTATTTCTAGCTGATTTTTTATTGGTAATTTAATGTATTTTTCGTCTTTAGACAATGCTCGCATGGCCATCGTTACAGTATCTTCGCCATATTTTTTATTTAGTTTCTTAATCTCTCGTTTAATTTTAATTTTATTTGTATGTTTAAATTTGGTTCTTTCCTGTCCGTGGGTTTCCCTCTTGTGGAATCTCCAACTCATTCTTTATTCCTCATAGTTTGATTAGGAATCTGATTCATCAGCCTCATCTTTTTCAACCATTTTGTACGTGATCTCTCCATCGATGTATTTTGGTAGTCTATAGGGAATGCCCATGATATAGGTAACCTCCACGAAATCGGCTCCCATAGCCTTGAGATCGAAGGGTTCATCTTCATCCTATTCATAGACGATACCTTGAGGATAAGCTTTCCAAAACCACTCCTAGCGAGCGCGGTCATGTCGATTCCACGCCTCAAAGATCTTATCGACAATCTTCTCGTTCTCAGGCTCAGTCATTAAACTCCTCTCCTAGTCTTTGCACCTCTTAGTGGTGCGCATCACCTCTAAAAGGTTATGAGCGCAGACTAATTCAATAATTCGCTAAGATTTAATGGGAGCTCTGGCCTCCTGATTGTTGATGGGAAAAAAGAAGATCGGATCCCAAGCTACTATTCAAAAACCTAGATTTAATACCGATCCAAACCATCCTTTAGACCGGACTTCAACGACGGCCTAGGCAAACCCATCGAGTACAACCTCGAATGGGACCTCAAGGCCCTCATGTTCCGCCAGCTAGAGCAGGTCCCATACATCAAGGATCTGGTTAAACGCCTCAGGCGAAGCCCTTACATACGCCGAGTATGCGGATACTGGCGCCGCGCCCCATACGAGGCGCACTTCTCTCAGATGAAGAAGCGCATTGGCGCCGAGGGTTTCCGCACCATAGAGGCTTGGTTCAGAAGTGAAGCCCGATGGCTCCGGAGATCCCAGCCGCTGTCAGCTGTAGGCCTCGTCTAGGCTCCTTGCATGGACGGCACCGACCTCCCCGCCTAGATAGCCATGCTAGGATGAGTTAGTTTATGGTGGACTGGGAGGGATTTGAACCCCCGACCTCTGCCATGCCAAGGCAGCATTCATACCAACTGAACTACCAGCCCTTCCACCAACATGTGAAACGCACTCCCTAAAAACTTTCCTCAAAGAGGCGCGTCCGAAATAGAGCATGGTCCCCGAGAACGTTAATAAGAAGAGCCTCCCCCAATTGATCTGGTGTTTCTTTTGTCAGAGAAGGGAGAAGTACTCAAAGAGATGGCGGCGTTCGCATTCGGAAGCATCGAGAGCACGTGCGAAGACCTCGCCGAGAAAGAGATCGACTGGCGGCCCGTCCCGGAGTCGAACAACATCAGATGGATCCTGAACCACCTAGCCAGGATCGCCAACCTGTCCCTGCCCAGGATCATCAAGGGCGACCAGAGCTACGCCCCGGAGGGCTGGCCCGAGGACTATAGTGATCAGACATACACAGTAGAGAAGATGCTAGCCGATATTCAGAAGGGGAAGAAGGTCGTCCTAGAAGGCCTCGGGAAGCTCACCTCTGAGAATCTGGAGGCCGAGATACCCCTCTGGAGGGGGACCAGGAAGCGTAAGGAGGGTGTCTACGCCTACATCGGTGAGCTAATCAACCACAAGGGCCAGATAGCCGCGCTCAGAGGTAACATCAAGCGCCGTCGCGAGAAGGACCCAAACTTCCTCAAGTGAGCCCCCGACCACCCATTTTTTATCTAACTATTATCCAGAACAGGTGTTGGGCTGTATGAGATGAGGTCCCTCTCAGATACGTTCATGGCCCGTGGCCACCCGAACGTCACATCAACTAACAGAACTACGTTGATGATCACCACCGACCCCCATCTGACCACCCGAGGAGACTGCATCCTGGTCATCAGGGCCGAGAAAGGCCTGAGGGACCTCAACCCCGACCTGAAGGAGGCGATCAGGTCGGAGGGCTCCCGAGTCCACCTCACGATGGAGGTGGGGGGGACGCAGTTCCATGTCTCCGGAAAGGGGGATCCCAGGCTGCCCCTCGATCATCCGACGGACATGGTGATCCGTAGGAGCGGTTACATCTGCGGTAGGACCCTCATGATCCACGCAGACAAGGCGGCCGTGGACATCGACACGTCGTTCTTGGAGCTCCTGAGGGATGAGGGTGTGAAGGTATCCGTCACGATAAGGGTAGATTTGTGACACAAACATAACGTTATTACACGTTTTAGATTAATAATCGGATATAATGTGTCACTGGGAGGTCACAGGGATAAGTAACGGTTAAATACTGAGACGATTCCAGTAATGCGAGATCTAGAATGAGCGAAGACAAGGGGCTCGTGCGGGCGCCTGGAAGGATCACAAAGGAGCAGCAGTCGTTCCTGGAGGATCTAGTCGCCCAGGGCCGGTACGCTTCGGTAAGCGAGGCTATGAGGGCGGCGATTGACCGGTTCAACTACAGGGCATCCTCCCCAGGGGGAACCTTCCTGATAGGTGAGGCCCTCGTAGGCGAGGGAAACGAGGTGGCCCACATCGACCTGATGATAGGTGACAAGCAGGGGCCCGTGGGGCAGGCGTTCTCACACGCGCTGAGCAACCTCTCGATGGGCCACACGCCGCTCCTCGCGGTGATCAGGCCCAACCTGCCGCCCAAGCCCCACACCGTCATCGTTCCCAAGGTGACCATCAAGAACCTCGAGGACGCCGGCAAGATCTTCGGCCCCGCCCAGTCCGCCGTCGCCAAGGCGGTCGCAGACTCGGTGGAGGACGGGATCATCCCTAGGGAGGTGGTGGAGGACTGGGTCGTCATCGTGAGCGTCTTCATACACCCCAAGGCCGAGGACGAGCGCAAGATCTACCAGTACAACTACACAGCCACGAAGCTTTCATTGAGCCGAGCCCTCGAGTCCTACCCGTCCCTCGAAAAGATCATGTTCGACAAGGACAGGGCACGCCACCCGCTCATGAGCTTCAGGGCGCCGAGGCTCTGGAGGCCGCCCTACCTGCAGGTCGCCCTGGATAACCCGAACATCGAGAGCATCAAGAAGGTTGTCATGGCCGTCCCCAAGAACGACAACATCATCCTGGAGGCTGGGACGCCCCTCATCAAGAGGTACGGGATCGAGGTAATCAAGGAGATCAGGAGCGTCAGGAAGGACTGCTTCGTCATCGCCGACCTGAAGACCATGGACGTCGGCAAGGTCGAGGTCGACATGGCCTTCGACGCTACGGCCAACGCCGTCTGCTGCGCCGGCGCCGCCTCCACCGCCACGATAGACGAGTTCGTCTACGAGTCCAAGAGGATGGGCATCTACTCCTTCCTCGACCTGATGGAGGTGAACGACCCGGTGACCAAGCTCAAAGCGCTGAAGAAGCTGCCCGACGGCGTGATACTGCACAGGGCCATCGACGTCGAGAAGAGGGGCGGAGAGCACGGATGGGACGCCATAGCGGACATACGTAAGACCTTCAAGGACGAGAAGCTCCTCATCTCGGTGGCCGGGGGTATCAGGCCAAACACCGCACAGGTGGCGCTGGACGCGGGGGCCGACATCCTCATCGTGGGGCGGTACATCACGCAGTCGAAGGACGTGGAGCGGGCAGTCGAGAACTTCCTGCCGCTGCTCCAAGGTGACATCGACCTGTTCAGGGTCCACGTGGAGTGACCCTTGGATAAGGTAGATAAGTCCCCAACCACCCCTACCTATGAGTCCCAGATTGAAATCCAAGTCCGCCTCATCGTTCATCATAGTTCTTTTCCTGGCCTTTTCAGTGCCTCTTGCCTCGGCCGCCAACGCCCAGCAGTACTATTACAGGTCGACCTACACCTACGTGAACTCCGGGGACGAGCCCTACTTCCTCACCGAAGATGACGTATCGATAATTCTCTTCCCCGAGAACCGGTGGCAGAAGGTCTCGATCAGGAACGAGAGCCACGCCATCAAGGAGATGTACCTTGACGAGGACGGCAACCTCATCGGGGTGCTGGACGCCCCCCTCGTCCTACCCATTGATTCGACGCTGGTGTTCTCCGTCGAGTACGACATCAGCTCTCAGGTAAAGCCGAAACCCGACGTCGACCCATCCGAAGCCGGGAATTCCTCGGACATTCCCCCAGTCCTCGTGGAGATCTTCTGCGTCGATTCAGATACGTTCACGCTGGATGAGGAGATCGAGTCCCTGGCCCGAGAGCTCTCCCGGGACAGGGAGACAGTCCTAGAGGTGTTGACGCGCTTCATCGATTGGATACTCGACAACGTGACCTACGGCAACTTCGAGGTTCCGAAGTACCCCCTCGAGACCCTGGATGAGCGTAGGGGCGACTGCGACGATCAGTCCATACTGCTCATCTCCATGCTCAGGTCCGTCGGCATCCCCGCCTACCTGCAGCTGGGCGTCGTCTTCAGCGACAGCATAGGAAGCGAGAAGACCTCATGGGGCGGACATCTCACCGCCAAGCAGGAGGGTATTGCCTGGCACGGCTGGTCGATGGTCTACGTCCCGCCCTGGGGGTGGCTGCCTGTCGATCTCACACTCACGGGGGCCAGCGACCCGATGAACCTGATACTGACCGCTCCCGAGTACGGGAGCTACGTCGTCACAGCCCTCAATGTCACCAAGCAGCCCTACATCAGCGAAAGCAGGGAGGCCCGGGAGGCACTCATGTCGAGCGAAGTATACGTGACGGTGGAGGAGAAGGTTCTCCAGAGGGCCGACCAGTGGTGGACGAGATACCTCTACGTAGGAGTGGGCCTGCTGGCGGGAGGGGTGGCTGTCGCGTTCATCATCTTCTACAACAGGAGCAGGGAATAACGGCCCATAGAAGTGCTCAGAGGGCTCTCCGACGTCACCTTCAGTTTAACAGGCAAGAGTTGATGATAGAGCCGCTTGAGTGGCGCGGCCGGCAGGATTTGAACCCGCGACCATGGGTTTTCTCCTAGAAGATTATCCGAAGACCCACGCTCTATCCAGACTGAGCCACGGCCGCAACACGAGACAAGGGCAACGGCACGATAGTTAAGGTTTATCATGGACCAAGGTCGTCCACGGGAAAGGTTAACCTCCATCGAACGGTGAAGCTTAAATACGCTATGACTCAACAACAGAGTGAGGTAAATGGCGCTCGAGATAAGAGATCCTTTGAAGAAGTACCTCGAACTGAACGAAGACCGAACCCTCGTCAGACGATTCGTATGCCCCGTGGAGGGGTGCAATTACTCCACCACGCTTGGACCCGGCGCCCTCAGGATGCATCTCCTCATCAAAGCGGATCCAGCGAGTACGGCCAGGTACTGCGAGGCCCACGAAGCATTCTGCAACGCTCACAGAGAGGAACTTGGCTCTGAGACGGTGAGATACCTGTATCAGCTTCCACGAGTTGTGCCTGACTAGATCTACTTCAGGGGATTGATCACCGGATCGAAAAGGATCCGATGTACGCCCGCCTTTAGATGTCTCCATTCATCGAGACAAGGGACGATTAGCCTGCACGAGAACTCCTAATATTATGGCCTTCAATATATAGTCAGTAGCAGGTAGGCTAGAAGCTGGGGATCATGGCGAGCGGAAAATCGGTGGGTGTCACTTGGGTCCAGCTGTCTGTCCTCGCCCACGCAACGGATGACTTGGACAAGGTCGAGGGGGCCATGCTCAACGTCGTCGATGAGGTTGAGGTCAGGCTGAGGAGGCGGGATCTCAAGGGCTACTACAAGGACCCAATAACCCTAGTATCCGCGGAGATTAAGAGGAAGAAAGCGGCGAGGGGCGTCTTCGAGCACGTCATCAGGAGCCTCTCCTCCTTGGACGTCAACACCCTTCTCGATGAGATCGATGAGAGGACCGACGAATCAGGCAATCTATACCTCCGACTTGACAAGCAGAAGGCCCTCAGGGGTGTCCTGACACTCAACAGGTCGGATCCCATAAGGATGAAGTTCAGGTTCAGAGTGCCCCACGGAGAGAACCCTGCGGAGGTCATCAGGGACGTCATCGAAGCCTGCTACGATGAAGATGCTGGGAGTTGACGAGATGTGAGAAAGTTCGTCGATCTCCACGTGAAGATCGGATCAGATGCCCCGAATGTGCGACCATTCCTTACGACAGCCTCAAAGCTGGGGTTCAGCTGCATCTGCTTAGCTTCAGAAAACTCATCGATTGACGCCGCAAGGGAGATGTCCCAGGAAGTTGGGGTCGATGTCGCCGGCCGTGTCGATCTGACCCCGCGGAACGCCAATGAGCTTATGTCCGCCCTGAGGCGTGTCAGGAGACATTTCGAGGTGGTCGCCGTCCGATGCGGTAGCAAGGCCGTGGCACGCCAGGCTGCAAAGGATCACAGGGTCGACGTCATCTACTACCCGACTGAGTTATCCACGAGGAGGAAGAACAGATTCGACAGGCAGGAGGCAGCCCTGGCGTCCGAGGCCTCATGCGCCTACGAGATCAACGTCTCGGATCTTCTGGGAAGGGAGCCTCTCATCATCCCCAGACTCATCTCGATCATGACTGACGAGATTGAACTCGCCCGTAGGCACGACGTCCCGGTCGTCGTCTCGAGTGGCTCAGGCGAACTCCTGGCGATGAGGGACCCGAGGGGCCTCGCCGCGATCCTCGACCTCATGGGCGTGGAGTTCGATGAAGCCCTCGACATGGTCTCGATCAACCCCTCAAGGATCGTAAAGGTCAACAGGGCCAAGATGAGCCCGGACTTCGTCGCCCCCGGGATCAGGAGGGCCCGATGATGCCGGTACGCAGGAACAGCCGAAGATATCTGAGGATAAGGGTAGATGGTCAATGCGCCGTAACAGGGAAGGAGGTACAGGACGCAGTCCAAAGGGGGACGCTGACAGCCTACGGCGTTCATGGCCTGTCCACGATAGAGCCCGTCCTCATCGACTTCGACGAGGAAGAGCGGGCAGGAACAATCAGGTGCAACAGCGCAGGACTAATCAAGATGAGATCCGCCCTGTCCCTCATCACCTCGGTATCCGACAATCCCTCGGCAATACGCGTCGAGAAGGTCTCAGGGACCCTCAAGGGACTGAGATCCAAGTAGGAAATGACCCCCAACAGAACGACATTGACTTAAAATGGCCGTGCGAATTTTCCACTAGGTTTAAAAGATATAAGGTATCTCTGTCCATATCCATCACGAGTAAATAGAGGCTGAATAGCTGTTATGATCATACCTGTCAGATGCTTCTCCTGCGGCAAGGTCGTCGGCGACAAGTGGGAGCCCTACGCAAAGCGCGTCGCCGCCGGTGAGAGCCCCAAGGAGGTGCTCGACGACTTGGGCGTCACGCGCTACTGCTGCCGGAGGATGCTTCTATCCCACGTTGAGTTGATTGACGAGATACTCAAGTTCTATTCAGAGAAGGAGACCGTAGAGATCAGAGGTGATTAGTGAGTTGGAAGTTCAGAGAACAGACGACCTCCTGCTGCCACAGGAGATCCTACTATCGGCTGGCGTCCACATAGGCACCAGGGTCAAGACCAAGGACATGGAGTCGTTCATCTACAAGGTGAGGCCGGATGGACTGTTCGTCCTTGACATGGAGAAGATGAACGAGAGGATCAAGGTCGCGGCCAAGTTCCTCGCCCGAGCCAACCTGTCCAAGGTGGCCGTCGCGTCATCGAAGCGCTACGGCAAGACTCCTGTCCTCAAGTTCTGTGAGCAGATGGGGTCCAAGCCCATTGTGGGGCGCTTCACATCAGGGAGCTTCACCAATCCCATCTACGCAGACTTCTTCGAGCCCGAGGTTATCGTGGTCACGGACGCGCTGGCTGACTCCCAGATAGTCGAAGAGGCGTCGGTGATGGGGATCCCCGTGGTCGCCTTCTGCAGCACCGACAACTCCCTGAGGAACATCGACGTGGTGATACCTATGAACAACAAAGGTCGCAGGGCCCTCGCCATAGCCTACTGGCTCCTGTGCAGGCAGGTAAAGCGTGAGCTCAACGAGCTGTCGCCCGACGCAGACTGGTCCGTATCGATCGACGACTTCGAGACGACGGCATAGGTGAGTGCCATGGGCGTGAGGCGGCCTGTCGTTGCAGGGGCCTTCTACCCTGCTGACCCAGAGCGCCTCAGGAGCACCATTAATGGCTGCTTCACCCACAGCCTGGGCCCGGGATCTCTCCCCGGAGAGAAGTCAGATGAGAGGCGAACCATCGGCGTCGTTTGCCCCCATGCAGGCTATATGTACTCCGGGCCGACGGCGGCCTACTCATACCTCCATCTAGCGTCGGAGCCTGATCCCGATTCCGTCATTATTCTCTGCCCGAACCACACAGGGCTGGGCGGGCCGGTCTCCCTCGGGGGGTCTGACGCATGGGACACCCCTCTCGGTAGAGTCGAGGTTGACCAGGAGCTCACCTCGGACATATTTAAGGCGTCGGATGTCATCGACGTCAACGAGATCGCGCACTACAGGGAGCACTCCATCGAGGTCCAACTCCCTTTCCTCCAGTTCATCTACAGGGACTTCAAGATCGTCCCCATTTGTATGGGGTTACAGGACCTCGAGACGAGTAGGAAGGTCGGGCAGGCGATCGCACAGGCCGTGAGTGAGCGGGACGTCCTGCTGATGGCGTCGACGGATCTCACCCACCAGGAGTCACAGTCCTCCGCCAGCGCCAAGGACGGCGGCGTCATCGATCACATCGTTAAGATGGACGAGGTCGGGCTGCAGGGCTGGGTGAGATCCCAAAGGGTCACGATGTGCGGATACGGCCCCGTCTCGGCCGTCCTCATAGCCTCGAAACTGCTCGGCGCTAAAGAGTCGAGGCTCCTCGCATACTCGACGAGTGGCGACACCACTGGGGACTACGTGGCCGTCGTAGGATACGCATCAGCCGTGATCACAAGGTAGGTTAAGATGATGATTGTCGAGGCAACTGCACCAGGAAAAGCAATACTCTTCGGAGAGCACAGCGTGGTTTACAGGGGCCCCGCTATCGTCCTAGCGATAGATAAACGGGCGAGGGTCTTGACGCGCGAGAGGGACGACGATAGGCTGTTCTTTGACGCGATGGACCTCGGCTTCTCGGGGTACTTCGAAGGTGACGCTTATCAGCCCGTCACGGGAGAGGCTTGGAGGGGGAAGAGGCTCGAGGCGTTCAAGGAGTGCGCCAGGAAGACCCTTGGGCACATTGGAGTAGAGAAGGGCCTCGACATGACGGTACGCTCAGAGCTCCCCATAGCGGCGGGCCTCGGCTCCTCGGCGGCGCTCTGCGTGGCCACCGTGGCATCGGTTGGAGCCCTCTTCGAGGCCGACCTCCCCCTCGAGGACATCAGCACGCTGGCGTACGAGGGCGAGAAGGTGGTCCACGGTACGCCGAGTGGCGTCGACAACAACATCTCCACGTACGGGGGCATACTCCGGTACGAGAAGGACATCGGCTTCGAGAGGTTCGAGCTTGAATATGAGATCCCCTTCATCATTGGGAACACCAGGCGGAAGAGATCGACGAAGAGGCTGGTGGATCGCGTACGGAGGCTGCGGGATCGGGAGCCGGAGCTCGTCGAGGGCATCATCGACTCCATAGTGAGCATCTCCGAGAGTGGGCTGGAGGCTCTGAAGGAATCGGACCTCCCCCGGCTTGGGGACCTGATGAACGTCAACCACGGCCTCCTCTCGGCGCTCGGAGTTTCCATCTCAAAGCTCGACATGATGGTCCACGCCTCGAGGGGAGCTGGGGCTTACGGGGCGAAGCTCACGGGGGCGGGGGGAGGGGGCTGCATGATGGCCTTCGCAAGTGAACCCAAATTGGAGGATGTCTATCGGGCCATCCATAGATGCAGGGGAGATCCCCACCTAGTCAAGGTCTCCTATGAAGGCGTGAAGACTAGGAGGTTGGAGTGAGTGCAAGTTCTTAAACTCGGGGGCTCCGTCGTGACGGTCAAGGACGAGCCCATGACCGCAGACCACGAGAGCATCAGGCGGCTCGCTGAGGAGATCAAGGCGGCGTGGCCGACGCCCCTGATCCTGGTTCACGGCGGGGGCTCCTTCGGCCACCCAGTCGCCGAGAAGTATGGTATCGCGGACGGGTTCATCTCAGAGCGCCAGCTGCCGGGCTACGCCAAGACCCATCAGGCCATGATCGCCCTGAACAGCATCATCGTGGATGCCCTCCTGGACGTCGGCCTCCCGGCAATCTCGGTCACACCGTCTTCGTTCATCATGACCCAGGAAGGGAGGATAACTTCCATGAACCTGGAGATCATCGGCCGCCTCGTGGTGAGGGGCATGCTACCCGTTCTATACGGAGACGCCGTCCTGGACAAGAAAAAGGGCTTCAGCATCCTCTCAGGGGACCAGCTCTCCGTACGAGTCGCCGTGGGGATGGGCGCGTCACGCCTCGTGTTCGGGGCCGACGTGGACGGTGTCTATACGTCCAACCCGAAGCTCGTCGCGGACGCCGAGCTCATCGAGCATCTCTCCCTTGAGAACCTTGAGAGTTACATCAAGATCGGCAAGGCCCTGACGACCGACGTCACGGGGGGCATGCTGGGGAAGGTCGAGGAGACGAGGGATGCGGTCGAGGCGGGGATTGAGGTCCTCATCTGCAACGCCACGAAGCCCGACTTCATACTTAAAGCCTTGAGGGGCGAGCCTGTAACAGGCACAGTTCTGACGGCGTGATCAATATGGGAGGCATAGAGAAGAGGAAGCAGAGACACATCAGGCTGTCTCTCGAGGAGAACGTTCAGGCCGACATAGGCACCGGCTTCGAGGACGTGAGGCTGGTACACAGGGCGCTGCCCGAGATAGACCTCGACGAGGTGAGCACTGAGACCGAGCTCTTCGGCAGGAGGATGTCAGCCCCCCTGATCATCTCCGCTATCACCGGCGGGACAGACTACGCCAAGGAGCTCAACTCGACACTGGCCAAGGTGGCCGAGGAGGTTGGCATAGGCATCGGCGTGGGGAGCCAGCGGATAGCCCTTGAGAAGCCCGAAGTGGTAGACACGTTTAGCATCGTACGCGAGCTGGCGTCGTCATCCCTAGTACTTGGAAACGTGGGCTGCCCCCAGCTCTCCTTGGGATGGGGCGTCGAGGAGGCCCAGAGATGCGTCGACATGGTCGAGGCGGATGCCCTAGCCATCCACATGAATCCTCTCCAGGAGGCCGTGCAGGTGGACGGCGACTCCAACTACCGTGGCGTTCTCGATAAGGTCAAGGAGATCACCGGGGGAATCGACGTCCCAGTCGTTATGAAGGAGACCGGCTGCGGCATAGCCTTCGAGGAGGCCGTGAAGCTGGAGGCGGCAGGGGCTAAAGGACTGGAGCTCAGCGGCACGGGGGGCACTAGCTGGGCCGCCGTGGAGCACCACATAGCCCAAGAGGAGGGAAAGAGGGATCAGGAGGCCCTCGGCCTAGCACTCTGGAACTGGGGCATACCCACGGCGGTGAGCCTTGTCGAGACCAGGCGATCCACGGAGATGAAAATTATTGCGTCCGGAGGCCTCAGGACCGGCATCGAGATGACGAAGGCCATCGCCCTCGGAGCGGACGCGGTGGGCATCGCCAGGCCATTCCTGGAGAAGGCCGTGGAGGGCTCGGAGGCGCTCAGGGCTCACGTTGAGGACATACTGAGCGAGCTCAGGACGGTCATGTTCCTCGTCGGCGCCAAGGATCTCGATGACCTGAAAAGGGTCCCAGCCGTCATCCTCGGGAGGACGGGGGAATGGCTCAGGCTCAGGGGATTCGATCCCGAGGATTACTCCCTCAGATGAAGGACGCCCACTCAGTAAATCTTATCTAGTCCACAAAATCTTCTATGCCTGCTGAGCATTAAAATGACCCTGGCAGAGACCATCGGGAGGAAGCTCAAGGAGAGCTCCGTCAAGGTTGACGAGTACATTCTAAGCATACTCGAGCCGAGAAAGCCCGAGGTCCTCTACGAGGCCGCCAGGCACCTCATCGAGGCGGGTGGTAAGCGCCTCAGGCCGTACCTAGTCCTCAGGTCCTGTGCCCTGGTGGGCGGGGACCCCGAGCAGGCCCTGCCCTACGCTGCGGCTCTGGAGGTGCTCCATAACTTCACCCTGGTCCACGACGATATCATGGACAACGACGACCTCCGGAGGGGCGCCCCGACGGTCCACGCCAAGTGGGGGGTGCCCATGGCAATCATCGGTGGAGACCTGCTCTTCGCCAAAGTCTACGAGGCCATGATTGATCCCGCCGTTCGAGGGGAGGTTCCCGTGGAGCGAGCGATGGCCTGCATCGATAGGGTGAACGAGGCAACCATCCTCTTATGCGAGGGCCAGGCTCTTGACTCCGCCTTCCCAAACATTGACGACGTATCTACCGATGACTACCTCTTCATGGTTGGCAGGAAGACGTCCGCTTTATTCAAAGCGTGCGCGGAGGTTGGCGGCATCCTGGGCGGAGCCGACCCGGAAGATGTGAGGAGTCTGGGCGAGTTCGCCTGGAACGCCGGTATCGCCTTCCAGATCGTTGATGACGTGCTCGGCGTGACCACGGACGAAAGCACCCTCGGGAAGCCAGTGGGGAGTGACCTCCGGGAGGGAAAGAAGACCCTCATTGTCATCAAGGCCCTCGAGAACGCCTCAGATGAGGAGGGGACGACCCTCAAGCGTGTCCTGGGGGTGCATGACTTCACGGAATCCGACCTCGAAGCCGCAAGAGAAGTACTGCGGAGCACAGGCGGGATCGACTTCGCCATGGCGACCGCTGAAGAGTATGTCAGGAAATCTGAGGAGGCGATCTCAACGTTCCCGACATCCACCGCCAAAAAGGATCTCCTGGATTTCGTGGAGTACTTCACTAAGAGAATATTTTAAGAAAATAATTAATATTTTTTCCCTATGTAGATCCCGTACCCGAAGTACTCCCCCAGGTTCTCAGGGACGACCCCCTGCTCCTTCACCCTCTTCACGAATCCTCTGTAGTCCGGGCTCCTCATATAGAGGAAGATTCCCCTGACGACGGAGCCCAGCATCCCCAGGTAGCCGTATCTCCGCACCAGCCCCCGGGTCTCCCCCTTCACGTCGACCCCCGAGACCCTGGAGAAGACGTGCGTCAGCCCCGCCCCCTCCAGCATCCCCACCCAGTCGTCCCGGGTCAGGGGCTCCACCGTTGCCCCAGTGTCCTGGGAGGCCCAGACGATGAGTTCCGGGGGAGGTGGCGTCTTCAGCCACGTCGACTCGTTGAGGCCGACGAGGCCCCCGGGCTTGGTGACCCTAGCGTACTCGTTCACCGCCCTCTGCTTGTCCTTGGGGAAGGCGGTCACGGACTCCGTGATCACGGCGTCGAAGACCCCGTCCTCGAAGGGGAGGTCCTGGGCGTCAGCCACCCTGAACTCCGTCAGATCAGCCACACCCTCCTTCCTCGCCCTCTCCCGGGACCTCTCCACCATCATCTCGACGATGTCCACGCCGACGACACTGCAGCCATGCCTCCTCGCCATATAACAGGCAGTCGACCCGACGCCGCAGCCGACGTCGAGGACGTAGCCCCCCTCCCCTATGCCGCAGAGTTCGATGATCTCCTTTGTGGCGTCGAGGCCACCGAAGTGCTTGGTGAGACCGACCTCGGCGGCGTAGTCGAAGAAGTGGGGCTCATCTTTTACTGTTTCAGCGGTCATCCATTCCACCTTTTTTGATTCTGACTCGAATTCGAATAGGGTTGTGGCCGATATAAGTTTATCGATTTCGACTCGAATTCGAAAATCCTATATCGTAGAAGGTACAACAGGTAGACGATGAGGGAATCAAAGGCCAAAAAGAGGATCCTCGAGGTCGCTGACCGCATGTTCAGGGAGGTCGGATACGCGAACCTCAACGTCAACGAGATAGCCCGAGAGGCGGAGGTCAGCGTCGGCACCCTCTACTACCACTTCCCCGACGGCAAGATCTCCATCCTGATGGAGATACGCACCCAGATCGCCGAGAGATACATCAAGCGGGCCAAGGAGAGGCTCGACCCTACTCTCCTTCAGGAGACGGGGTCCCTCGAAGAGGGGCTCGGGCTGCTCCTGGAGACCCTCATTGAACTCCATAGGGGGGAGAGGTTCGTCCTCGCCGCCATGGAGAGCGAGGTCCTCTCCAACCTCGCCGCCTATGACAAAGTCGCCGAGTCCGTTGAGGTGGGGGAGCTAGTAGAGTCCGACTCTAAACCCGTGACGGAAGCCTTGGGGGCGCTGCTGACACGCCACCCCGGAGTGGGACTCACGGTGGAAGGCCGTGGGGCTAGAGTAAACAGGGTCATCGACGTACTCATCCACAAGTTTGTCTACGCGGAGGCGACGTTCGGCACCCAGAACGAGTTCATAGAGATGATGATCAGGATAATCAAGGCGATGCTACAGCCCACTTGACCGGACAGACGAGTCTTCAAGTTGAATTTAGAGGAATTCAACTAGAAAAATTTTAATATTAATACAATCACCTCCTTCGAGTCACCGGAGATAGTTTACTACCCCCCTTTCTCCGGGACTCACTTCCGGGCACCCCCGTCCTGTAAAAGACATCTAGGTCGTCTAGCCTTAATACATCGCATCGCTACGATGAAGTACAGCATTACATAATTATTACCTCTATAGATTCTATATAGGTGGAGAAGGAAAAATATATAACTGAGGCCCCCGAGTCCATCGGAGCGTTCCCCGAAGGGGTGAGTGGTCCATGAAAAAGGACAAGGCATATCTCATAGCGGTCGGTCTTCTGTTCGTCGAGCTGCTGGCAGGCGTCGTCTGGGGCATCCAGAGGGGATTATCATCACTCTTCGCCAAGGATGTACTGCTGATCACCTCCTTCACCCAGATCGGTATGGTGACCTCGGTCTTCGGACTCACCAAGGCCGTCACCAACCTCTGCATGGGAGCCCTCTCGGACCGTGTCGGGAGGAAGCCCGTCATCGTTGTAGGCGCCATCGTCTCGGCCCTAGGAGGCATGGTGATCGCCTCGGCGGACCAGTTCACCGGGATGCTCCTGGGAACCGCCCTCATCGGCCTCGGCGGCGGCAGCACCTTCGTCGGCATCATGGTCGCGATGACGGAGGCGATCCCCTCCCGGATCGGTCTCGCGATGGGCCTCTTCCAACTCGCCGCCTACGGGGGATCGACGCTGGGGACCTCCCTCGCTGGGTACCTCGCAGTCTCCTACGGTCTCAGGCAGCCCTTCTCGGTCCTCATGGCCATCTCGGCTGTTGGTGCCGTCGCGGGCTTCCTGCTCATCCCCGAAACCAACGGCTTCGTACACAAAGAAGGAGCTAGACTTAAGGAGAATGTGAACATCACCTCCTACGCCAGGCAGCTGGCGCCCATGTACTTCGCCGGCTTCAGCAGCAAGATCATGGACAGCCTCATCGTCTCCTTCCTCCCCCTCTACCTGACGGGGCAGGGGATGGACATCAACAGGGTCGCCACCGTCATGTCGGCGTTCACCTTCTCCTGGGCCCTCCTCCAGCCCGTCACCGGCCACACATCCGACAGGATCGGCAGGAAGAGGATCATCGTCGTCGGCCTCGCAGGCTCGGTGATCAGCGTGGTAACGTTCACCCTGACGGGGGGCTTTACTCTCCTCGTCGCCTGCTCCCTCCTCCTCGGCGTCGAGGCCGCCCTCTTCTACACCCCCCTCGTCGCCATGGTGAGCGATATCGCTCCCTCGGAGCTGGAGGGCACCCTCATCGGGAGCTATCGCTTCTTCAGGGACATGGGGTACTTCGTTGGCCCCCTCCTACTGGGAGCCATCGCGGACAACATGGGCCTCGCTAACTCCTTCTACGCGACATCAATCATACTATTGATCGCCACGGTGGTGATCCAGCTTCTGGCGAAGGAGACGGTCGGGAGAGCCGATTGAGGGAGCCCTAGAAGCCCGGGGGGAACGGCGGCATCTGGAGCGCGCAGTAGGGGTAGACCGCCACCTTGGCGTTGCCTCCGTGGATCTTCTCAAGGATCTTCCGGGCCTCGTCCCACGTCTTCACCCACGTCGTCGTCGGGTTCATGTCCCTCTTTGAGTGCCATGGGCCTACGTAGATCACCCTCCCAGCCTTAGTGAATGGCGAGCGCGCCGGCCCCTCCCTCGGGAACCTCCCCAGGTGCCCGCCATGCCTCCTGCCGAACTGGCCGTAGATGTTGTGGTGCACCGAGCCCTGGACGTAGCTATGGACGATGACGACGGTGCCGCCCTCCCTGAGGGACGCACCCACGGGCCATGACGCCTTCCCCGCCTCACCCGGGTACGAGTTCGCCACCACGACGTCGCAGCCCTCCTCCGGGACCGTGGTGAGAACCTCCTTGGCGTAATCGACCCCCACCCTGTGCGCCTCGACGAAATCGCCGGCGAACACCCCAAGGGGCCTCTTGTCGACGTTGTAGACCATGTCCACCTTGAAGTCGAGGCCCGCCAGCCTCGCCGCCTCCTCCATGTCGAAGCGCACCACGTTTGCGGCCATCACCCCGTAGCCGCAGCCCCCCCTCGGTCTCTCCTCCGCCACCATCCTGTGGTTGGCCTCGATGGACCTCAGAGACGCAACGCCTGGGAAGACGCCCTTGCCGCCACCGCCGAAGCCGGCGAAGGCGTGAGCGATGATGCCACCGATGGCGACCTTCACGTCCGCCGCGGCGAACTCCCTATTCATCTCTATGGGAGTGCCCCTGCTCGTGACGCCCATCTCCTCGAAGTGGTCGTAGACGTTGTGGTTGAAGACGTAGTAGTTCTCCACGACCTCCTCCCCCAGCTTCTTCGCCCAGTCGAGGCGGGTCATTGTCCCGTGGGCGCCCAGCCCCGAGATAAACGTGATACAGTCGTCCTGGATACCTCCGGCGTGAAGCTCCTCAAGGATGAACGGGAGCACCGCCTTCGGGTCGTCCCCACGGGTCATGTCCGAGAAGACGATCACCGCCGTCTCCTTCCCCTCGGCTATCTCCGAAAGGGGCCTGCACCTGATGGGGCTCCTGATGCGGGCGCGTATCTCTTCCTCGCTCAACAGCGGCAGGCCGTGGCCCGCCATGAGCTTCGTCCTCACGTCCCAGATCTCGGGGAAGCTCAGCTCCATCTCGTCGTCCC
>DATLAV010000200.1:0-19506 GCA_035527235.1 Patescibacteria group bacterium
GAGGAGGGCTTCAGGGGCCTCAGGAAGACAATTAAACGATTCTCACAGTTCATGGAGGAGAGGGAGTGAAGCCGGAGGGGCTCACATGAAGGGAAGCATCGCGTGGGGGATAACCGGGAGCGGGGATAAGCTCGAGGAGACCGTCGACGCCATGTCGGCGGTCAAGTCCGCATATGGGGAGATCCAGATAGATGTCTACCTCTCGAAGGCCGGAGAGCAGGTGGTCAAGTACTATGGCCTTGAGGGGGGGCTGGAGGCCTTCGACAAGGTTTACCACGAGAAGGACGCGAACAACCCGTTCCTCGCCGGCAAGCTGCAGACTGGCAGGTACGACCTCCTGCTCGTCGCGCCCTCCACCTCCAACACCGTAGCGAAGCTCGTCGCGGGCATAGCCGACACGATGCTGACCAACGCCGCCATCCAGGCCGTGAAGGCATACGTTGACGTCTACGTCATGCCCGTCGACTACCGGGAGGGCACCATCGTCACGAGGCTCCCCGACGGCACCGAGATGAGGCTCAGGGTGAGAAAGGAGGACGCCGAGAACGTCAGGAGGCTCTCCGTGATGGACGGCTTCACGACCTTCGAGAAGACAGAGGAGATCAAGGGGATAATTGAGAGGCACCTGAGCTGAGACACCCCTGAACAGGAGTCAAGGTTTTAGTCTCACGTTTCTTTGTAGGATTTAAATCCTTAGAGATTCATCCATGATCTCGGTGTAGACGTTGAACAGCATGGTATACAACTTCCCAGAGTCCATCCACTTCGGATGGGGGGAGGTCAAGAACGTCGGCAGGTACGCCAAGGGGCTCGGCTCCACGAGGACCCTGATCGTGACCGACGAGGTCGTCGAGGGGGTCGGCCTACTAAAAGGCGTCACGGAATCCCTGGAGGGGGCGGGCATCCCATTCACGGTCTTCAACGGCGTCCAGCCCAACCCCACCGACGTTAACGTCGAGGAGGGGCTGAGGGCCTACCGCGAGGGGGGCTGCGACGCCGTCGTCGCCGTAGGCGGCGGGAGCCCAATGGACGCGGCGAAGGGAATCGTCCTCATGGCGAGGCACCCCGGGAGCCTGAGGGAGTACTACGCAGGGGAGGACCCTAGGAGGCCCGTGACCCAGAACGTCCCTCCCTTCATCGCCGTGCCCACGACCTCGGGCACCGGAAGCGAGGCCTCCAGGGGGGGGATAATCACCGACACCTCCGAGAACCGGAAGAGGGTGATTGGGAGCCGAAACCTCCTGCCGAAGGCCGTGGTGCTGGACCCCCAGCTCACCGTCAGCATGCCCCCCAAGCTCACGGCGTACACTGGGCTTGACGCACTCTCCCACAGCATCGAGGCCTTCGTTGTCGACAGATACGCCCCGCTGGCGGACGCGTTCGCTAGGGAGGGGATGAGGCTCGTCGCCAAGAGCCTGGTGAGGGCCTACGACGCTGAGGGTGACAGGAGGGCTCGTGAGGACATGATGATGGCGTCAACGATGGGCGCCATGGCGTTCCACAAGGGGCTCGGCGTCGTACACTCCCTCGCCCACCAGCTCTCCCCCCAGGTGGGGATACCACACGGGGCGGCCTGCGGCGTCATGCTCCCCCACGCCATAAGGTTTAACGTCGCCGAGGGGCCGGCGAAGGACAGGACCGCCGCTAGGTACGCCGAGGTGGCGGGCATCTTCGGAGTGGAGGCCGAGGGGATGACGACGACGGAGCTGGCGGAGGAGGCCGCCGAGGTCATCAACAAGCTCCTGATACGCTTCCAGGTCCCCATGAGACTTGGCGATTGGGGCGCAACGGAGGAGGACCTGAAGGTCATGGCCGGGAACGCCATGCTCGATCACTGCCACGGCCAGAACCCGAGGCCCTGCACCGAGGCTGACATGAGGGCCCTCTACGAGGCAGCCCTCTGAGAGCCCTTCTTTTCACTTCTTAATCCGAAGTCCATAACTGAAGAGGATATATAGCGCCGAGATAATTGGTTGCGGGAGGGTATTCCATCTCGCACCCCTGATCACGCGCCCTCCGGCTCTATCCTCCGCCCGAGGGTGTTTCTAGGAAATATTAATAACCGAGTTCCTTTCTCTTACGGATACACCGGACGTGAGGATTTGTCCGATCAGAAACCCCGAACAGCGCTCTACGCGGTCAAGGTGACCGTAGGTCAGGAGAGGAATGTAGCCCTGATGCTCGCCGACAAGGCGAAGGTGGAGGGGCTGCCGATAGCATCGATCCTCTCGCCCATTGAGTTGAGGGGCTACATCATCGTGGAGACAGCGGCGCCCCACGCCGTGGACCAGCTCATAAGGGGGATGAGGCACACGAGGGAGCGGGTCTCGGGCATGGTGAACCCGACCGAGGTGGACCACTACCTCGAAACGAGACCCGCCTTCGAGGGGCTCGAGCTGGGGACCCTCGTCGAGGTGATAGCGGGCCCCTTCAAGGGGATGCAGGCGAAGGTAGTCAGGGTCGACCCGGCGAAGGAGGAGGTCACCGTGGAGATACTTGAGGCCGCGTTCACTCTGCCTATCACGGTCCACGCGGACTACGTCCGAGAAGTGAAGGGAGTCTAGAAATGGTTGAGAAGACGTTCAACTTCATCGTCAATGGCGGCGAGGCGACCGGCGGGCCACCGATAGGCCCCGCCATCGGTCCCCTCGGCGTCAACATCATGGCCATCGTCAGCAAGATCAACGAGGAGACCGCGGAGTATGAGGGGGTCCCCGTGCCCGTCGATGTCACGATCGACACCGACACGAAGGGGTTCACGGTCAAGGTGGGGATGCTCTCGACCTTCGCCCTCATCACCCAGAACCTGGGCGTCCAGAAGGGCTCCCAGACGCCCAACAGCGACTTCGTGGGAGACCTGAGCATGGACCAAGTGGTCTCAATAGCCCGCAGGAAGAGGGCCGGGCTCCTCGCTTCATCTCTTAAGTCGGCGGTCAAGGAGATCGTGGGCAGCTGCCAGAGCATGGGGGTCACAGTGGACGGACAGCCAGCCAAGGAGGTCCAGACCCTGATAAAAGCGGGTGACTACGACTCCGTGCTGGCGGAGGCCGCATAAAGTTTTATATTGTGTTTTTGGTGAAGTCAAGAAGGCTTTGAGATGTCGATCCCAAGGGAAAGAATCATGGACGCCCTCGTGAAGGCGAGGGACAACGCCCCGGAGAGGGGCTTCGAGCAGTCGGTAGACCTCACAGTCAACCTGAGGGACCTCGACATGCGCCAGCCAGACAACAGGATCAACCTGAGGATCTCACTACCTGTCGGCGTGAGCGGACAGAAGGTGCTCGTCTTCGCCCAGGGAGACCTGGCGCTGAGAGCCCGGAGGTCGGGCGCCGACAGCGTCATCGAGCCCACCGAGCTCAACGAGCTGGCCTCTGACAGGAAGGCCGCGAAGCGGAGGCTGAAGGACTACGACATCTTCGTAGCGGAAGCCCCGTTGATGTCCACAGTGGGTCGCGTCGCCGGTCCCATCCTGGGCCCCAGGGGCAAGATGCCGACCCCCGTGCCGCCTCAGGCACCGATTGACGTTATCCTCGCCAGGGAGAGGCGCGTCATCATACTTAGGAGCAGGGAGAGGCCCTTCGTCAAGTGCAGGGTCGGGAAGGAGTCGATGACCGACGAGGACATCACCTCCAACATCGAGACCGTGCTGGGCACCCTCCTCGACACGCTCAAACGGGGCACCAACAACCTGAGGTCGGTCTACGTCAAGCTGACGATGGGGCCCGCTGTGAAGCTGTATTGAGGGAGAGATGATGTCACAGGTATCGCAGGAGAAGCTGGAGATCGTCGACTCGACGGTCCAACTCCTTGAGGGGCACGAGATCATAGGCGCGGCCGACCTGCACAAGGTGGGCAGCGGCATGCTCCAGGACATGAGGAAGCAGCTGAGGGGCCAGGTGCAGATCAAGGGGATCAAGAACACCCTGATGCGCATCGCCATGGAGAAGGTGGGGCTCGCGGGCACCGAGGAGTTCCTCAACGAGATCAAGGGTCAGAACGTCTACATCTTTTCCAATGGCAACCCGTTCAAGCTGGCGATGACCCTCCACGGGAACAAGGTGAAGGTCTTCGCCAAGGCGGGGGATGCCGCCCTCAACAACATCGTGATAAGCGCCGGGAACACCGGCCTCTCGCCGGGCCCCATCATCAGCAAGTTTGGGGCCCAGGGAATCCGCACCCGCATTGAGGCGGGGAACATCTGGGTGGTGCAGGACACCGAGGTCGCCAAGACGGGGGACGTCTTCACTGGCGACCTAGCGGACCTCCTCACCAGGCTCGACATCAGGGCAGCGGAGATGGGGCTGGAGATCAAGGCCGTCTACGAGAAAGGCGTCATCATTCATGGCAAGGAGCTCATACTGGACATAGAGGAGTACGCGAGCAGGCTGGCGAGCGCATACAGCAACGCCTTCCAAGTCGCCCTCAAGTCCGCCTACCCGACGAAGGACACCATCGCGTCCCTGCTGTCCATAGCGGCTCAGAACGTGAGGAAGGTCGCCGTCAAGTCCAACTACCTGACCAGTGAGACGGCGCCAGAGATCATCGCCAAGGTGAACGCCCAGGCGCTGAGCCTTGCAAAGGCCGTGGGCAGGGCCCAGGCGAAGCAGTAGCTCCCCCCTTTCTTATCCTATTTTTAGGGTTTTTAGTTCCAAGGCTAGGACGTAGAATAGTGAGCCGTCTAGCTCTACCCCGTAGGCCTCCGTGTAGCCTCTTCTCCTGCAGAGGGAGAGGGCCGCTGGATGATCGGCGTAGTAGATGATGTGTCTGAATCTCCTCTGGTGCATGTTCTCCTCGAAGAAGTCAAAGAAGGCTGAGCCGTAGCCCTTCCCCCGGTGCTCCTCTAGGAGCCAGATCTCGTGGAGCTCGACGAAGGCCGTTGGACCCCCCAGTAAGCCCAGGAGGATCTCCCTGTCGTCCTTTTCGCGGGGGGAGCCGTCGGGGTGGGCCTCGGTGTGGGAGGGGTGCCAGATGGCGTGGCCGAGGATCTCACCTTCTTCCATCCAAGCGATTAGACGCTCCGGGTCTTCTTCTACGAGCTCCGCCTCTGTGGAGCCCAGGTCGCCCCTGGCGTCTCTGTAGTAGCTCAGGAAACTGTCGTTGAGGGGGTGCCCCACACGGATCTCCATGTTTCGTCCCATAAGTAGACAGGTATTTGACTTAACCGGTGATCTCGTCGAGCCTGGCCCGCACGAGGTCCATGAGGGAGCTTAGGGACTGCTGGGAGTTCATCTCCTCCCGGGATACAAAGACACTGAGTTCCTCACCCCGTTTCATGTAGGCGGAGGGGTACTCGGCGTTCACGTGGGAGTAGCGCTCCCTGAACTCGTCCCTGTGCAGGAACTCGACGGCGACCCCGGTGATGAGACTCACGACGGCGGCCTGGATCGCCATCCGTCGGGGTATCTTCATGGTCGGGAGAACGCCGCTGCCCCCGAGTAGGGGGTCCTCGTCGTGAGAGCATCCGTCTCGTGGTCGGCGTACTCGTTTGTATAGTGTATCGACGACACGATGAGGATCATCGACGCAAAGCCCCAAGCCGTGGGCGTCCAGCTCAGGCCACAGACCGCTGGTGGCGATGGAGACTCCGAGCAGCCATGCCATTAAGGAGCAGCGGAGGGTGAGGGGGCGTGACATCATGACGAGCTCCGTGATCGTCTCCCGAATCGAGGTGCTGTCGGCCATTCCTTTCACATCGATGAAGGTCGAGGTGGCGACGGCGGACCTCCATCATTGCATGCGCTCGTCGAGTATGGGGAGGCCACACCGCAAATCTGGCACTTTAGTTCATCGGCCACGAACTGAAGCAACAGGATAACGGTAGATGCAGAACGAGATGAATCTTCAGACATCCTGCCGGGTGCACCTGTTTTAAACCATGACAGTCTGCATCTAGTCGTGACGCACCTCAGCGACCTCATGAGATGGGACACTCACAGGGTGTCGGCAGGCGCCGCAGTCAGGGAGATCGGGTTGTCCGTGGGACATGTGGGCGAGGGTCGCCCCACTGGGCTCGTCGTGGCAGGGGTCCACGGCGACGAGGGGCCTTGGGGCGCCTGGGCGATGCGGAAGCTCCTTGAAGGTACCGACGTAGGTGAGTTGAAGGGCACCCTACGAGTCGTCCCGGTGGCGAACCCCCTCGCGATGGAGGCGGATGAGAGGAACAGCCCCCTTGACTCATTGGACCTCAACCGCGCCTTCCCGGGGAATCCCACGGGCTCCCACACGGAACGCCTCGCCGCAGTCCTCGCAGCCCACGCCGTCGACGGGGCCGACGTGGTGATCGACCTCCACGGGGGTGGGAGTTGGTGCGTCAACTCGTTCGCGTTCAAGTTCCCTGGTGGGGAGGAGCTCTCGAAGGCCTTCGGGGCACCCTTCATCGTAGAAGGCCGAGAGAGGGAGAACACGCTGACAGGATACGCCCGATCCGGGGGCGCCCGGGTCGCGGCGGTGGAGATGGGGGGTAGGTGTCAGCTCGAGGAGGCTTGGGCTGAGAGGATCGCCTCCGGACTGCGGAAGGCCCTGGGTGTCGCGGGCGTCCTGACACCTTCGGACGATGAGCCTGAGAAGGAGTCAACGCCCGTCGGGGCTTCGAGGGTGCTGAGGCCGTCCAGGGGAGGCATCTTCAAGCCGAACCTCAGGGCCGTGGACGTAGGCACGGTGGTCTCGGGCGGTACGGTCATGGGTCGCCTGCTCGATCCCGTGACCATGGAGGAGGTCGAGAGGTTCGAGGCTCCCTTCCCCGAGACAGCGGTCCTACTCCTGAGGCCGACGCTGGCCCGGATAGAGGGAGGGGCGATGACTTACGTGGTGGCCCCGTTGAGAAAAGAGGAGTGAAGAACGGATATGATAGAGCGGCTGAAGATTGGGATAGTCGGAGCGGGACGCTGGGCGAGGAGCGCACACCTCCCCGGATTCGCACGCTCCCCCCTGAGCGAGGTCGTGGCGATCTGCGACCTCAACCGTGAACTTGCCGAGAAACGGGCCGAGGAGTTTGGCGTCGAGGGCGTCTACACAGATTACCGGGAGATGCTTCGGAAGGAGGAACTCGATGTCGTCGACGTGTGCACGAGGGCGAGTCCCGACGAACCCAACAACCACGAGAGGCTGGTCTTCGCGGCCCTGGAGACAGGTAGGCACTGCCTATGCGAAAAGCCCGTCGCCCACGACTACAGAAACACCTGGAGGGCCCACAGGCTGGCGGAGTCGAAGGGGCTGAAGACGAAGGTGGGACTCACGTTCAGGTACGCGCCGGCGATGCAGTACATGCACGAGCTCATCGCGGAGGGCTTCATCGGTGAGCCTTTCATCTTCAACGGCTTCGAGCAGAACAGCCAGTTCATCAGCCCTGTCGAGCCGGTAACGAAGGCCGACCTCATCCCGGGCACGGTGACTGACGAGATCAAGATGTCCTCCCTGGAGGGCTACGGGGCTCCCATCATCGACCTCAGCCTCTGGTTCATGGGGAGCAACCTGACGAGGGTCGTCGGTGTGCTCAAGAACTTCGTTCCCTACAGGACGAACGCCGACTGCGAGAAGGTGCGTACCAACATCGACGACGGCGACATCTACATCGGCGAGTACGCAAACGGCGCCGTCTGCTCGATCCAGTCCAGCTACGTCACCGTGGGCAACTATCCCGGACTGGAGGCTCGGGCTTACGGGTCGGAGGGCGCGTTGATCTGCCGGCTCGTCGACGAGTTCGGCGTCTGCCAGACCCTCCACAAGGCTAAGCCGGACGCCGTTGAGTTCGTCCCGCTGGAGATACCTGAGAGGCTGTTCCCTCCCGGCCACGAGCCGGGGGAGCCCTGGCCGTCGCTGTTCTACTCGAACCTGATCCACAACTTCAACCAGGAGATCGTCTCAGGGGGCGAGGAGAACCAGGGGAACTTCGCCCAGAGCGCCAGGGTCCAGGAGATCATCAACGCCGTCGAGCTTTCTCACAAGGAGAGTAGGTGGATCAGCCTCCCACTCGACCCGTAAGGGGCGTTGACCGCCCTACTTCCAGGTGGTCAGGACCTTCTCCCTCTTGAACAGGAGCACCGAGAACCTGAAGATGAGGAGGTCGAAGAAGGCGAGGAGCGCCGTTAACGCCAGTATCACGGGGGGCCCCAATGTCAGGGCCCCGGTCCCCTGCCCAATGAATAATCCTATGATGGGGATGATGAGAACGACACTGATCTGCTGGGCCTCCTTGAAGCCCCTCACCCTCGACGAGATGAGCACGGTGAGCCCAATGCTCGCAAGGGAGAGCGCCGGGGTCATGAGGAAGATGAGGAGGAACCACTCCAAGGTGGGGAGCAGAGGGGCCCCGAAGAGGCCGTAGGTGCCCACGTCGACGACGACGGTGTAGGCAATGAAGGACAGGATCGTGACCGCCATGGCGGGGACAAAGGAGGCGAGCATCTTCCCGAAGAGGAGCTCCCCATCAGTCAGGGGCGTGGCGAGGAGGGCCTCGATGGTCTTCCTCTCCTTCTCCCCGGCGAAGCTGTCCGATGCGATGACGCTGGAGGCCATGACGGGTATCAACAGGAAGAACGGGGCGAACATGTACACCAGGAGCACGTAGGTGAGCTGCTGGTCCTCCGTGAACCCCGCTAGCATCTCCATGACGCCGGCGGGCGCTCCCCTCATGATGGACTCGATCAGGACCTCACGTGAAGTCCCCGTGTTCACCTGGCCGGGAGCGCTGATGGCGATGAGGGGGATGACCACGCTGAAGAGCAGGGGGACCAGGGCGATGGGAGTGAGAACCTCCCAGTTGCGCCCCACCTCCCGCCAGTCCTTCCGGAAGACGAGAAGCGCCTTACTCAGCCTCATCCTCGTCCACCACCAGCTTCAGGTAGATCTCCTCCAGGGACGGCTTAAGCACCTCGACCGACTGGACCATGCCGCCCGCCATGACGACGCCCCTCACGACGTAGGGGGTGACCTCGTCGGCGTCCTTGACGCTCATCGAGAGGGTGTTGCCGTCGACGACGACCTCCTCCACTCCCTCCATAGACCTCACTGCGTCGACGACGGTCTCCGAGACCTCGCCGAGCCTGACCCTAAGGATGGGGGTGCCCGCTATCTGGCTGCGGAGCTCGTCGGTGGTCCCAATCGTCACCATGCCACCCTCGTTGATCAGCATCACCCTGCTGCACAGCCTCTCGGCGTCCTCGAGGCGGTGGGTGCAGAGGAGGATGGTCTGCCCCTCCCGTCTGCTCAGCTCCTCCATCAGGCCCCGGATGTCCTTCGAGGACCTGGGGTCGAGCCCCGACGTAGGCTCGTCCAGGAAGAGCACGTCGGGGTCGTGCACCAGGGCCCGGGCGATGGCCAGCTTCTGCTTCATCCCCTTCGAGTATGTGCCCACCTTGTCGTCCCGGCGGTGCCAGAGGTCGAAGAAGTCGAGGAGCTCCCTGATCTTCTTGGATCGGGCCTGCCTGTCGGAGACGCCGTAGGCCTCGGCGAAGAACTCCATGTTCTCCATGGCGGTGAGCCGGTCGTAGAGGCTTGGGTTCTCCGTCAGGATGCCCACAATCTCCCGTACTTTCAGGGAGTCGTCGACGACATCGAAGCCGCCGACGTACGCCGTGCCCTCCGTCGGGGTCAGGAGGCTTGCGAGCATGCGGATGGTCGTCGTCTTGCCGGCCCCGTTGGGCCCGAGGATACCGAAGATCTCCCCCTCGCCCACCTCGAAGCTCAGGTGGTCCACCGCCGTGAAGGAGTTGAAGCGTTTGGTGAGGCCCTCGGTGATTATCTCGCTCAACTGTCTACTCATTGACACCAGCTTCGTCTAGGATATTTATGCTTGGTCCCGTCAGGCGGCGGGGTAGATGAGGGCCGGCGCGGCCTCCATAATTCCCTGTAGAACCTCGTTCATGGCCTGCTCGGAGGTCTGCCTGATGATGTGAGCGGTGGCGTTGTCCACCTGGTAGTGGTTCACCCTCCGGAACGTGGGCTTCCTCACCACCCTGAGCCCCCTGAACCTGATCCTGCCCTCCTCGGTGGGCTCCGCGGAGAACTTGTACCTGTTGAACTCGACGAGGCCTACGCCCCGGGGCACCTCCCAGGGAGAGACGAGCCTCATCGGGGTGAGGACGTAGTGGTAGTTGCACCCGGAGCAGATGAGGCCTCCCCGGAAGTCGGACCTGGAGACCTTCACCTCGACCCCCCTGAGGACGTTCTCGGCCACTTCGCAGTCGTAGCTACCGAGGCCCTCCTCCAGGGTCAGCGTTCTGGGGGCCCGGGAGAGCCTCTCGCCGACGCCGCAGACGTCGATGACGTGGTGGTCGTCGAGCTCCCCGTGCCTCCTCTGCCCGAACCTGGTGAGGGGGACCTCGGTGTCAACGAGGAAACAGCCTTGGTTGAGGAGGAAGGCAGCGCCTACCTTCTTCAGGAAGCCATGGAGTTCGGACTCAACCACCCTCAGCCCCCCTGGGCGCCCCTGGCGAAGTCGTCGAGCTGGAGCACCCTCAAGCCGTCGGCGTACCCCTCACGGGGGTCGACGCCGAAGGTCATCAACATGCTCCACGCGGCCTCCCTGACCAGCTCGCAGTACTTGTCGGCGTCGTAGCCGCCCTCGTAGCCTGCGGGCCTTACCCTTCGGAAGGGATTGCTGTGGCCTGCGGCGACGTAGACGTAGTCGATAAGGTTGCCGGCGCCGACCCGGGCCTTCCCCATGTTGAGGGCCTCGGCGGCGGCGACGTGGGGCAGCCGCGCCTTGTACTCCGAGGGGTCCCTCCGAAGGACGACGGAGACAGTGAGCTCGTCCGTGGCCACCTGGCCCTGGCGGAGGCGGCGGCATGCGTCGTCGACGACCTCGAGGGCCCGGGCGACGCCGTCGGTGCGCACCTCCTCCGCGGAGCGGCAGCCCAGCAGGGTCTCTATGGCCCGTCTCTGGGTGGAGGCAACGTAGGGGGCGGTGTCCCTGCGGCGGAGCTCGATACCCCTGCAGACGATGCCGCCGTCCTGGGTGACGCCGTAGTACCTGTTAGCGGCCCCGGTGCCGGGCTCCCCCTTCTGGGGGAGGAGCACGAGGTACCTGAAGTGGTTCTCCACGGCCATGGGGAGGCCGACGTGGCTGGCGATCCTTCTGGCGAGGTCGTCGAACTCGGCTCTGGTGGCGGTGGGGTGCTCCAGGAAGAGGCTGTCGTTGTTCCCGTAGAGGGTGCGGTAGCCCCACTCCCTTGCGACGTTCATGCTCTCCACGAGGGTTTTCCGGGCGGCCTTGTTCACCTCCATGAAGGTGTCCATGTTGCCGAACCTGTTGGCCCAGCAGCCGCTGTAGCCGTAAGTGCAGAACAGGATCTCCTTGAGGGCGAGCTGACGCCCCTCGCACCACCGCCACTCCGGGGAGTCCCTCGGCAGCTCGTAGCGGAGGTGCTTGAAGTGGAGGCGGCGGTCCAGGGTCTCCCGGGTGAAGTCGACGATGAAACCCTCCCTGTCCCGGGGGCCCCGTATGTTCTCGTAGCTGATGTTCCTGCGGACGATGAGGTTTGGGAACATGCTCTCGAAGTCGAGGACGCCGACGTTCTCGTGGAGCCCGACGTCGGGGGTGAAGATGAGGCCGCCCTGGTCCCTCTCCAGGAGCTCCTGCATCGTCATCACGGGCTGGAAGCCCCCCCTGTGGCGGAGGAGAACGCCGTGAAGCCGGGCCTCGTAGCACTGCCGGCTCTCGATGGCCCGTCCGGCGGCCCACTCCACGGAGAGGCGGGCGGGGAGCCGGGTGTACTGCACCCGCTCGACGAGGCCGGCGAGGCTGAGGCGGCCGTAGGTGGAGAGGGCGACGTGGAACCTGCCGCCGTAGAGGGTGGGGCCGTCGGGGCCGACGGCGCCGAAGCGGCGGAGGCTGTGCATCCTGGCGAGGGAAAGCATCTTCTCCAGGTCGACGTCGCGGCAGGCGACGATGTCGGGGTCGACGTCGGCGAAGTGGTCGAGGAAGTCGCGGAGGGCGTTCCTCGTGGGGCCGGTGAAGGTGTACTTCTCCTCGAGGTCCTCGTTGAAGGTGATTATCGTGCCCTCCCCGCCCTTCAGCTTCATGCCGAAGGGGAGGACGGTGAAGGGAGGTGGCTCGACCTCGAGGCCCCTGGGGGCGGAGGTGATGGACCTGACCCAGCCCCTGGCGTCGGCCTCGAAGCTCACCCGCCCCATGGAGGTGAGACGGCGGTCGCAGAGGTACTTGAGCTCGTGTTCCAAGTCGGCGTCGTAGGTCTCGGCGACGCAGGGCATGGCGTCCACCTGCTTCATGACCCGGCGGTAGTTCTCCACTGAGTCCAACAGGATCCGGGCGACCTCAAGCTCCGTCTCGCCGGCGATGAAGGCCCTCCGGCGCTCCACGGTGATTCCTCGGACGTTGTCGTGCTCCTCCAGTAGGTCCCGGAGCCGGGCGGCGTCCATCCCCAAGGGCTCGGCGTAGAACTCGGGGCGGTACCTGTCGTGGAGCTTGACCCTGCCCCCGTCGGGGGTCCTGATCCAGAGGACGGCCTTGTCCCCGGTGAAGGCGACGTCCAGTAGCCAGCCATCAGCCATCGCCGGCGGCCTCCCGCAGCTCCTTGAGCTCCCGCCTGAGCATCTCTATCTCCCTCCTGTTGTCGACGGCGGTGGTGAGCAGCAGCAGGTCGAGGGGGGAGAGCACCCCGGCGTAGATCATGGCGCCTTGCTCGCTGGACCAGCGGGGCCAGAGCTCGTCGAACGCCCTCTGCATCTCGGCGTCTTTGAGGGCCGCCCTGAACCCGTCCCTGAGCTGGGCCGCCGTGTCCTGGAGGCGCCCCCGCATCGAGTCCCGGGTCACCCGCCCCATGCTAGGGCCTCCCCCCCGAAGTGGACGAGCCTCCCGACCCGGTCCCTGTCGGGGTGCTTCACCAGGTAGGCTGAGACGGGACCCCGTCTCGACTCCCTCAGGTAGACGATGGCGTTGGCGGCGTGCCTCAGGTAGCTGCCGCCCTCGGGAACCGGGATGGGCCTGGCGGAGCCGGCGGGGCGGCCGGTGGCGGCGAGGACGATACCTCTCTCGGAGCAGATGGCCCTGAGCCGGGAGACGGTGCCGGTGAACTCGGCGGGGTCCTCGTGCCTGAGGGCGTGCCTCCCGTAGAAGAGTTTGGTGAGTTGCTGCACGGCGACGAGGGTGAACCCCTCCGCGCCCTCCAGTATCCCCTCGACGAGGCGGGGCGCCCGCATCAGGTGCCTCTCCGAGAAGGAGCAGACTATGTGGATCCTGGAGAGGGCGTCCTCGACGTCGAGGCCGGCCTCCTCGATGAGGGAGAGGAGGAGCCCCGAGTCCATCACCGTCCTGGACCGCCGGTAGTTGCCGCAGACCAGGTAGACGGCCCTGCCCCCCTCATCCCTAACGGCCTCGACGAGGAGCCTGTGGAGCAGCGCGTCGGGGAAGCCGTCCTCGTCGGAACCGTAGAGGAGGTAGAAGAGACCGGGCTCCATCCGCCCCAGCAGGGCGTCGAGCTCGGGGCTGCCGGTGGCCAGGGGGCGCAGCCCCTCCCGCCTGTGGAGGATGGTGAGGGCGGACTCGAAGGGAGCTCCTGTTCGGGGTGGTGGTTGATAACTCATGGTTTTGCAGGGGGACGCGCGGCCGGACGCCTCTTAAGGCGACCGCAGTTCCGTGGGGGTGGGAGACGGGTGAAAATGAATCTATGCCTCAACGAGCGTCAGGAAGTTGGTCATCAGCATGTAGGCGAGGGTCTTCATCTCTGGCTCCCGTATCCTGCACTCCTCGAGGACCTGCTCCCTGCTCTTCCCCACGGCCTCCAGCTCCGCCGGGTAGGCGTCGGCCCACCTCCTCGCCTCCCTCCTGTCGATTTCCAAGTGGAAGATGACGCCTCTCACGTTCCCGAGGGCGAAGGCCTGGATGGGGCAGGAGTCCCCCTCCACGAGGAGGCTGCCCCCGGGGGGGACCTCGAACATGTCGCTGTGCCAGTGGAAAACGGGGAACTCCTCGGGGAAGACCTGGAACAGGGGGTCCGCCGCGCCCGCCTCGGTGAGCCAAACGTCGTAGCCCCCCACCTCCTTCTCGGGGCTCCTCCGGACCTCAGCTCCCAGCCTCCTCGCCAGCATCTGACCCCCGCAGCAGATCCCGAGGCAGGGCTTGCCGCTCTCCACGATCTCCTCGAGGAGCTCCCACTCCCTCCTGAGGAAGAGGTGGTCCTCGACGTTGTTAGCGGAGATGGGGGTGGGGCCGATGATGAACGCGTCGAAGAGCTCAGCGGGGGGGAAGGCGTCCTCCTCGTCCATGTCGTAGGCGTGGAAGACCGTGTGGCCCACCCGGAACGTCTTCAGGTACTTCTCGTAGGTGCCCAGGTTCTCCACGGGGTCGTTCTGGACTATGAGGACCCTCATCGGCTCACCACCGTGTGGCCCCCGAACTCCCTCCTGATGGCGGCGACGACCTTGCCGACGAAGGTGTCCCTCTGCCTCGACCTGAACCGCATCAGCAGTGAGAGGGCGATCACCGGGGTGGGGACCTCGAGGCCCATGGCCTCCTCGATCATCCAGCGCCCGGTCTCCCCTCCACCCACCTCCCCCGTCAGGCCCTCCAGACTCGGGTCGGCCTCGAAGGCCCTACCTGCGAGCTCCAGCATCCATGACCGGATGACGCAGCCATTGTTCCAGACCTTGGCAACCTCCCCCAGGTCTATGTTATAGGGGCCCGACTTGAGCATCTCGAAGCCCTCGCCGAGGGCCTGGAGCATGGCGTACTCAACGCCGTTGTGGACCATCTTGACGTAGTGGCCGGCGCCGTTCGGTCCGCAGTGGAGGAGGGCCCCCGGCCTTGCCACACACTCAAGGAGGGGCAGGACCATCCTGTAGGCCTCCGCAGGTCCCCCGACGGTCAGGGAGGCTCCGATCTCCGCGCCCTCGAGGCCCCCGGAGGTGCCGACGTCGAGGTAGTGGACGCCCCTTTGCGCCAGACCTTCCGAACGCCGTTTAGAGTCTTTAAAGTGACTGTTGCCGCCGTCTATGAGGACGTCCCCCCTCTCCATGTGGGGCTTCAGGTCCTCGATGACGAGGTCGACGGGATCTCCTGCGGGAACCATGATCCAGATGACCCGAGGGCGATCGAGCCTCCCCGCGAGGTCCATCAGGGACGAGGCGGGATACGCGCCGAGTTCGGTCGCCCGGTCCAGGGCGTCGGGGTCGATGTCGAAGGCGACGACCTCGTATGTCGCCAGTGTTCTCTTCACCATTCGGAGGCCCATTCTGCCGAGGCCCACGTAGCCTATCCTCATGACCATCGAGTATGGTTCAGGCTGTGGTCTTAAGGAGTTTTCCAGAAAAAGGGAGAAGGGAGGTCAGTCTGTGGGCTCGGGGTCTCTGATGATGGAGCCAGCGCAGCAGTGGATGGAGCCGCTGTTCCTGGGGCGCACCAGGCTGGAGATCTCCACCTCGACGACCTCGACGCCGATGCTCTCAAGCCACTTGGTCGCCTTCGGCGTTCCTGTGGGCACCAGTACCTTCATGGGCTCGAGGACGACGCCCGTGCCGGGTCCGATCTTCCTTCCGTCTGGGCCGAAGGTGCACGCCTCGTCGGGGGGGACGATAAAGTTCCAGTCCATCTCGGACTTTATCCAGTTCAGCAGCATGGGGTCGATCCTCTTCGGGTCCTGCACCGAGGTGTGCCTGTCGATCATCGTGTAGTGGGTGATACCAAGCCTGCTCCCGTAGCCAGGGCAGATACGGACGTCGACCTCGGGGTCCTGGGCCTTCACTATGTTGGCGTACTGGTTGTGCCCCCACTCGTTGGCTCTCCAGACGCCGGGGTCCTGAGTGTTGGCGCGGGGGTAGTGGACGCCGATGAGAAGGTGCTTCTCGTCGAGCCATCCGATAGGGCCACCCTCGGCCATGCCGTTGCCCACGATCATCCCGACGACGGGACAGCTGACCTCGGCGAGGGTCTGGTAGGTGGGGACCTCCTCGCCCTTCCTGATATGGTCGTACATCCTGAGGATGAGCTGCCCGTAGACGGCGGCGTGGCAGACGTCGTCGGTGTAGATGGCCTTCACCTGGTAGGGTGGGTCGTTAGTGTCGGGCTTCCTGATGAGTACCTCGATGCCCTCGTCCCTGTAGGCCTTCACCATGTTCTCGAAGTGCTCCACGAGCTCGTCGAGTTCGGGCTTGAAGCTCATCCTCCAAGCTTCGAGGGAGTCGCCGTGGGGCGCCCAAGGCGTCGGCTTGCCCACGGAGAGGAACTCCCTGCCGGGGCGGTGGACCAGCACCATCCGGAGCTTCCCGATGGTGGTGTTCGCCTTCCACTTCCTGCCCCAGTACTTGGGCATTTCCTCCTCGAACTCGGAGAGGACCTGGGGATGCCACGTGTGGTACATCTCCCGCAGCTTCTCGGCGGGGCTCTTGGAATTAGAACTCATGACAATCAAACTGTATCTTCTGTATAACGTAATAAAACTGTGCTCCCCGCGGTGAGGGGCGAACTAGAAGCGCCTGCGCCTCCTCGGGTAGGGAGCAAAGGGGGTGCGGGGCTCCATGGTCACCCACTCCATCGACTCCTCTAGATGAGAGAGGGACCGGAGCAGGTCGAAGGTAACCCACCTAGAGGCCTGGGGGTTCGGCTGGTACTCCCAAAGCCCGTACTCCCCCTGCAAGCCCGTGACGAATTTAACCATCTCGGCGACCCTCCCGTCATCGGTCGAGGCACCGATCCTCCAGCACAGGTCGAGCATCTGAGCTACGTCGAACCGGGCGTGATACGTCAGGAAGCCCCTGGTCCTCTCCACGCCGATGAGACGCGCCACCTCGAAGCCCAGGTTCTGCCGTTCCCGGGTCTCGCGGCCCAGTAGGAGGTCAAGGGCGCGGCGAGCCTCCTCACCCTCACGGCGTTCCGGGTGGAGTGAGAGGCAGCTGAGGGCGCCGGTGGTGTTGGACCTGCACCCCCACCTAGAGTGAGCGAGCCTCCTGTAGCCAGCCACGTAGCCGTAGTTGCCCGAGGCAACCCCTGTCGGCCAGGCTCCGTCCTCCAGCCTCTGGTCGAGGAGCCAGCTGTAGGCATTCTTGGACCTCCCGTCGGTGGCATATCCGCAGTAGGCGAGAGCCTTGAGGGGGATCGCGGTCTGTAGGGGTATCATCGAGTAGCCCTCGGTCTCGCCCTCCCCCCTCCCGGGGAGGTCCCAGGAGCCATCCTCCAGCTGCCTAGAGTAGAGGTACTCGGCGCCGCGCCTTATCGCGGGGTCGTCAGGGCCAAAGCCGAGGTAGCCCAACCTCATCAGCGCCTGGGAGGTCGACTGCACCTCCCCGAGGGACATGGAGGCGTCGAGGCCCGTGCTCCTCCACGATCCGTCGTGCGCCTGGAGCCGGACGAGGTCCCTGTATAGGGGATCGTCCTCCCGCATGCCCCTGAGCTCGAGCACCTCGAGGTCGTCCTCCTCCCGGTGGATCAGCTCCCTGAGCACGAGGAGTCGGAGGCACGGCGATGAGCCACCCAGGAGGAGGGGTACCCAGGTCATGCCGTTCCCTCCAGCGCCTCCCTAATGTAGCGTGCCGTGGGCGTGCCCCCGGACGCGACCTCATCCGGCGTCCCGGAGGCAATGACGTGTCCCCCGTCAGGTCCTCCAACGGGCCCCAGCTCCAAGAGCCGGTCGCACGCCGCGAGGAGGTGGGGGTGGTGCTCGATCACCACGACGCTGTTCCCCTCATCCACGAGCCTGTGGAGGACCCCGATGAGCCTCGAGACATCCTCCATGTGCTGGCCGACGGTTGGCTCGTCGAGGACGTAGAGGGTGCCCACTGAATTCTCCTTGCACAGCTCCGCCGCTATCTTGAGGCGCTGGGCCTCCCCGCCTGACAGGGTGTAGCCGGGCTGCCTCATCACGAGGTATCCTAGGCCGACCTCCCTGACCGATCCGAGGACCCGGTCCAGCGTCTCGTCCCCCGAGAGGAGTTCGAGGACCTCGTCAACCGTGAGAGAGTAGAGCTCGGGCAGCGAGACGCCTCCGATGCGGACCTCCCGGGCCTCCGGGGTGAGGCCGGTCCCCCCGCAGACCTCGCACGGCGTCACGACGTCGGGGAGGAAGTCCATCTCCAAGCGGGTGGTCCCCCGGCCGCGGCACGCGGTGCACCCCTTGCTCAGGGCCTTCGCGTCGAGGCCGAGGGCCTGGGCGCCCTCGGAGTCGGCGTAGATAGAGGTGAAGTGGTCCCTGAGGTTGAGGAAGGAGAGGAGGCTCCTGATGCCCGACTTACCCTGGTCGACGACGATGGTCCTCCGGGGGGCCCCCTCGATGGAGTCGTGCTCCCCGGGATCGAGGGGCTCCCTGGCGACGGAGGTCGTGTGCCTGATGGGTGCCAGAGCCCTCCCGAGGGTGTCGATGAGGAGAGTGCTCTTGCCGGAGCCGGAGACACCGCAGACACCCAGGAGTACCCCGAGGGGTCGCCTCACAGTCTCCCCCTTCAGGTTGTTGGCCCTCGCACCGTCGACGGTCAGCCAGCCCGTAGGTTCCCTGCGGGACGGCACACGCTGGAATCGCCGCTCCCCCCTCAGCCACGCGGCGGTCACGGTGTCGCCCCTCGCCACGTCGTCCAAACTCCCCTGGGCCACGATCCTGCCTCCCGCCGTTCCGGCGCCCGGGCCCATGTCGACTACGTGATCGGCCGCCCCGATTACCAGGGGGTCATGCTCCACGACGATGACCGTGTTGCCAGCGCCCCGCATCTCCCGGAGGGCGTCGAGCATGGCGTCGACCTCGGAGGGGTGGAGGCCCCGGGTCGGCTCGTCGAGGAGGACGGTGAGGTTGGTGAGACCGCTCCCCAGGAGGCCCGCGAGGCGTACCCTCTGGGCCTCGCCGGCGGAGAGGCTGGCCGAGACCCTGTCGAGGCAGACGTACCCCAGGCCCACCTGGAGGAGGAAGTGTAGCCGCCTCCTGATGACTTCAAGGCTGCTCACGGCGTAGTGGTCCGCCGCAGGAGGCTGGACGGCGTCCATGACCTCCGCTAGCGCCGTGAGGGGCATCGTGTTCATCTCGTGGAGGTTGCGCCCTTCGAGCTTGACGGCAAGGTACTCGGGCCTGAGCCTTGCGCCGTCGCAGTCAGGGCAGTCCACCGTGTCCGTGTAGGTGCCCCCGACGTCCCAGTCCCTCACCCAGCCATAGAACCCGGGAAAGTTCACCGTCCTCGTGTGCACCCTCCCTCGGGGGCTCCGGAAGGTGACGATGAGGGGCTCGGGTTCCCCGAAGAGGAAGGCGTTCTGGTCTTCTGGGGTCATCTCGTGCCAGGGGGTGGTCGCTGGGTCGAAGCCATGCCTCGCGGCCACGGCCTGGACGATGTCGTAGCCGCCGTTCCCCGGCTTGCACAGGTACCCCTTGGGGAAGAAGCCAGGGGAGTGCATCGCGCCCCCGCAGAGGGGCCTCTCGGGGTGGACGATGAGCTTCTCGGGGTTCGGCCTCTGGAGCGTGCCGATGCCGTGGCAGGTCAGACAGGCCGCGGCGTAGTTACGGGGGGAGAAGTGCCTTGATCTCGCCAAGGGGGCGGTCGCCCCGCATCCGCGGCAGGTCCAGGCCTCGCCCCGCTCCA
>DATLAV010000201.1:0-2612 GCA_035527235.1 Patescibacteria group bacterium
GCCGTTGAGGGGGGGCTTCTACTATTGAGATATGTGGAGGATGGAAGAATCGCAGTATCGCTTAATGTAGGATCTCCTGATACCTACCTATCCGGCTGACACGATATTACATCTCATGAATTTTGGGACAAGCCAGCGCGCGCGCAGATTCCAGAAGTTGAAAAAAAGTTTGAAGGTTACCCTCTCTCCATCCGCCTCATCATCGGGAACAGAATTGTCTCCTTGATGCTGGTGTTCCCCGTGAGGAGCATGACGAGCCTGTCCATCCCCACGCCAAGCCCCCCGGTGGGTGGCATCCCGTACCTCATCGCCTCCACGAAGTCCTCGTCGTAGGGATGGACCTCCGTGGCCCCCCTGCGAGCCCTCTCCGCCTCCTCCCGGAAGAGCCGGCTCTGAAGCTCAGGGTCGTTGAGTTCGGTATAGGCGTTCGCCATCTCCATGCCGCTGACGAAGAGCTCGAATCTCTCGATTAGGGAAGGGTCCTCCCGGTGGAGCTTACAGAGGGGCACGGTCTCCCTCGGGTAGTCGATGACGAACGTCGGCTGGACCAGGCGGCTCTGACAGTGATGGTCGAAGAGCTGGGCAATGAAGAGCCCCCGGCTGAAGCCGCCCCTCGCCATGAGCTTTTTGTAGTTGTCGGGGTCGCAGACCCGGAGTGTCTCCGCTATCTCGTCATCGTCGAGGCTCCTGACGTCGATGTCGGCTATTTCCCTAAGGGCGTCGTACATCGTAAGCCTCCTCCATGGTGGGGTGAGGTCGATGACGGCCCCGTCGTAGTCAATCTCCAGGAAGCCGTGAAGCCTCATCGCCACCTCCGTAAAGATGCCCTCAGTCAGCTCCATGATGTTGTTGTAGTCTGCGTAGGCCTGATAGCACTCCATCATCGTGAACTCGGGATTGTGGGTTACGTCTATCTCCTCGTTCCTAAAGTTCTTGCAGACAGTGAAGACCCTGTTGAGACCCCCCACTATCAACCTCTTCAGGTAGAGCTCCGGGGAGATCTGGAGGTACCTCGTCTCGTCAAGGTAGTTGACGTGGGTGGTGAAGGGCCGGGCCGTTGCCCCGCCGTAGGACTCCTGTATGACCGGGGTCTCCACCTCAACGAAACCCCTCCCCACGAGGAACTCCCTGACCCCGGAGACTATGGCGCTCCTGGTCCTGAAGAGGTCCCGTACATCCGTGTTGAGGAGCAGGTCCAGGTACCTCTGCCTGTACCGGGTCTCGACGTTCCTGAGGCCGTACCAGCTTCCGGGCAGGTCGAGGAGGGCCTTGGAGATGATAGACCACCCCTCGACCCGGAGGGTGAGCTCCCCCATTCTCGTGTGGAAGAAACCCCCGGAGACCTCCAAAAAGTCCCCCCTCTCGACGTACCTCCTGAAGTCCTCGTATCTCTCCTCGCCGACGACGTCAGCCCTGAACTGGCACTGGAGCTTCACGTCGTCGTCGTGTATGTCCACGAAGGTCATCCGCCCGTGCCTCCTCATGGCCATCACTCTGCCCGCGGTGGACAGCCCACCCTCGGGTAGGGATCCAGCGCTCACGCTCTCGTTTATCGTCCTGACCGTGTGGCTGATCTTGACGCTGTGGGGGTACGGGTCTATTCCTCTAGAAACTAGTTCCTGGGTAAGGCTAAGACGCCTTTTTATAATCCTCTCTCATTCCTTTTCCATCCATTCACGCGGCTTCTAGTGATATTTCGCCTAGCCCCCTTAGACTCGGAGGAGCCTTTTAAGTATTTACGGCTGGAAACAGATGATTTCAGCGTTTATTAGGTCAGGAGGCTCCTCGTTTCGTCGCTTTCAATCCCCCTCCAATAGGTCGGCTTCCCCTCTCTCAACCACGTCCTGATTATTGGAGGAAGGGGCTCTGGGAGAAGCATCTGCCCCTCTAAATCCTCAATGGGCACCCATAGAAACTCAAGCTCCTTTTCTTTCGAGGCTAGGCCAAGTTCTGCTGGCACGCCGCCAGATATCTTCGTCTCGAAGAGGAAGTCGATCTCCTGGATCATCTCCTCGCTCTCAGGTGGATAGTAGAAGGCGTACTCCAGGACAGCGATAAACTCACCGACCTCGGTCTCGACCCCCAGTTCTTCCCTGAGCTCCCTTTTCAGCGCGTCCGCTGCGAACTCCCCCGTCTCAATGTGTCCCCCAGGGAGGAACGTGTTCTCCGCCCCCACCTTGTGCGCCACCAGCAGCCTCAAGTCCCGAATGACCACCGCCCGCGCGATGAGTCCGATCCCCCTTGCCATCTAATTCTCTCTCCCAATCACCCTCGGGATCACCAGCGAAGTCACCAGCGCCATCGACGCGAACCCCGCCAGGATCCAGTAGGCCACCTCAAGGCTGAAGTTGTCGGCGAGATACCCCACCACCGCCGCTGAGACCGAGCCCAGTCCGAAAGCGAAGAAGAACATCACACCGTAGGCCGCCCCCATCATCCCAGGCGACGCCACCCTTCCCAAGAGTGACGTCCCCGCCGGCTGATGCCCGAAGTAGCTCACCCCGTAGACCACGATGAACAGCGCCACCCCCACCAGCGGAGACGGGAGCAACAGTAGAAGGAGTAGGCTCAGCACCATCCCCCCTGACGCTACAATGAGTACCCTCTCCGAC
>DATLAV010000202.1:0-6361 GCA_035527235.1 Patescibacteria group bacterium
ACTGGAGGAAGCAGGGCATGGCCTGCATCGCTGGGTGCCAGATCATGCCTATATTGTCGCTGTCCTTGAATCCGAATATGGCCTTTGCCGTACTGTACGTGACCTTCTTTGCTACCTTGAGGGCTAACTTGTACAGATGCGAGATGTGCTCAGTGTCACTGAATATGTGGGTCTTCTCGGGGTCGAAGCCGCAGGCGATGACGTCCAGGGCGTTGTCGTAGGTGTTTGCCACGGTTTGCTCCAGAGTCAGGTTATCGTAGAATGTGAACTTCTCGTCGTCAGTCATCTGGAAGTAGAGGTCTGCGTCGAATGCGTCTTGCAGGTACTTTGTGAAGAACCAGGGCAGCATGTGTCCCAGGTGGACGTTGCCTGACGGCCCTCGACCTGTGTAGAGGCCTACTCGGTTCCCTTTCTCGTGCTCGTCGAGCCACCAGTCGACATCCCTGTGGCTTAGGTATATCCCGCGCCTGAGTTGCAGGTGCATGAAGCCGGCCTGCTTGGATATTTTCTCAGGGATGTTGGGTGTCATGGGCTGGACGCCGAACTGCTCTATCAGCTTGTCGTAGTCGAGATCCCCGGAGACGTCCCAGGGGGTGACGACCATATCTTCCTTCCGTTCATCTGGCATTTCCACTCATCTCCTTTTCCTCGACTAAAACGTGGTCGAGGTTTCTCTTCTTTGGATTGGGGTAGCTAAAAGATTCAGTTTCCTCCGTTAGGAGGAGTTCTCCCAGTCCGGGTGATACACACTCTTGCCTCCTTGGCACGATGGACTAGACGGCACATGTTTTAAAAGATTACCTATTTGGGCTCTACCGTCTTCCGGTCCCTCAGATCTCCTTGTACATGGAGATGGTATCCGTGTATCCGTCTTCCCTCATGGCTCCCCGGGGGAGGCGCCCCATCTCCTTGTAGCCTGCCTTCTCGTATACGTGGCGGGCCCTCTCGTTGGATGCGAAGACCTCCAGGGTCATGATCTCTATCTCCAGCTTCTTCGCCAGGGGCTCCACCTCCCTCATCAGCTCCGTGCCGACGCCCATGTCCCTGTATCCGTCTCTGATGGCGATACCGAGGACCCCGACATGCCTCATGCGGCCTCCCTTGGGCGTCACCTCCGTCTGCCCGACGAACCTACCGTCCACCTCAGCGACCACTACCGCCACTTTATCGTTCTCGACTTTCGTGAGGAGGCGAGACAGCCACTCCACCTCATTCTCACGGGTCGTCTTGGTGTCCATGGTTATGTCGGCCCCCTCCTCGATGAGGGAGTTGATGAACTCCAGCATGTGGTCGAGATCGTCCCACCTGGGGGCCCGAAGGATCACCTCCCGGCCGTCCCTGGCCTCGAATCTGCGTAGGATGGTGCCTGCTCTCATTTTTACTACCTTGAACCCGGTTTTACTTGAAATACATTAATGTACGTATAATTAAAAAAAGCAGGTTTTAGGGTCTAGGCCCCTTCGAGTATTTTAAGTAGGGCTTCCTCAAGGGTCTTGTCCACGGGGGGATTCTCGATGATCTCCCCTATCTTGATGCCCATATGATCCAGGACGAAGATGTGGGGTATCCTCTCCACCTTGAACTCGTCCACCTCGGGGGGCGAGGGGGGTACCGCCCACCTCCTCGTGGAGCTCTTTGAGTCCCTCATTATGTGCCCGAAGACCAGTGTCTCGATGCCGGTCGCCTCGGCGATGAGCCCGAGAACCGGGAGGTTCCTGTGGCAGTCAGGGCACCACTCGGCTGAGAAGACCACTACGACGACTCCTACGGAGTGCTCCTTGATCTTTTGTATGGCGTCACCATCCAGCCTGTAGGCGGCCCGCCGCTCAGCGGTTCGGGGCTCCTTTTCCTCCAGTGTTTTAAGGTAGTCAGCTATCGGCTCGGAGTTGCGCCTCACCTTATCTAGATCGTAGTTCAACGGCGTTTCGCCGTATTCTCTAGAGTGATCGCTTAAATATTGTTTCCATTTTGATGGGTGCTCAGAGGAAGATGGGGCGCCTGTAGCACCGGTCATGTTCTATCGGAGCTCGATCCTTCTCCCGGTCTCCGCGTAGGTGATGGACTCGGCGACGTAGCTGGCGTGGTCGGCGATCCGCTCCAGGTATCTGATCATTAGAGTGTTCGCCATGATCGTCCTCGTGTCGGCTCCAGCCGAGTTCGTGAGGGTCTTCAGGTTTCCCAAGTAGAGCTCGTCTATCTGTGCCTCGACCTCGGAGATCTTCCCGATGAGGTCCTGTTCGGGGGTCCTGGTTAGCTCCATGGCCAAGTCGACGATCTCCTTTGCCTTTTCGGCCATGGGCTCCAGTTTGAGGTGGTCATCGCTGAGCGGCGTCCAAGTTCCGAGGCGCGTTACGATGTTAGAGATGTCCAGGGCGTACCTGCCGAAGCGCTCCATGTCGTAGGCCACCTTGATGTAGGCCCTGATGTGGCGGAGGTCGTCCGCCGCGGGCTGGTGGAGGGCGATGAGCTCGGTCGCCCTGTCCTCGACCTCCACTGAGAGGATGAGGAGGGTGTTGGACCAGGCCCTGACCTGAAGGTGCTCGTCCCTCATTTCTTTGAAGCCCTCTACAGCCAGGCTGACGCTGTCCATTGAGAGCTTCCCCATCTTCAATATCAGTGCCTTTATCTGCTCAAGCCCTGCGCCGATCGGCCTCTCCATCTCCATCACCCGACACCCCGCGTTACTAATCCAGCTAACTCTTCGCGTGGGTTCTCAAATATGTTGCGAGCACTTTAACTCGATCCTCTCAGGAGGACAGATAAATGACGTCATTTATCCGATCCTGTATGCCTGCTGGAGACCTATTATTGTGAAAAAGTGGATAAATAGATTTCTTGCATAACATATATTATATTATACACGATGGTAATTCTATAGAATTTTATATAAAATACGTTTTATATGTTCTCACCTAATATTTTTATATTCACGTATTTATCTATATTCCTAATTATATAAGGGGAATGCACATGAGCGGCGGCGGTCCATTGGAGGAGATGAGGAAGATACAGCTCACCGGAGGTTCCACCTACATCGTATCCCTGCCTAAGGATTGGGTGCAGCAGATGGGGCTGGAGAAGGGGAGCCTCGTGAGCATCAGCAAACTGGACGATCTCTCCCTGAGGCTCCAGCCCAAGGGGGTGGATAAGGGGGACAGGGCGAAGAAGGCTGTGATCACTGTCTCCAGTGAGGAAGCGCCGGATAGCGTTGTGAGGAGGGTGATCTCCGCCTATCTCCTCGGGTATAATATCATCCAGGTTACGACGTCTGAGAGCAGGCTTGACTCGGGTCAGAGGATGGCGTTGAAGGGGTTCACCCGGAAGAAGCTGGTGGGGACGGAGATTCTCCAGGATGTGCCTGATGAGCTGACGCTGCAGGTGCTGTTGAGCTACTCGGATCTCAGCGTGAAGGACGCGCTCCGTAGGATGGGGATCATCGCGGCGTCGATGCACAGGGAGGCCATCAGCACGCTTGGGGTTGATGATTCACGGATCGCGCGTGAGATCATCTCCATGGACGACGAGGTGGACCGGTTCAGCCTGTACATCATCCGGCTGCTGAAGGTGGCGGTCTCTGACAGCATGACGCTGCGGGAGAGCGGGCTGCGTTCGCCGAGGGAGTGCCTGGGGTTCAGGCTGATCACGAAGTCGGTGGAGAGGATGGCGGATCACGCTGTGAAGATCGCGAGCAACAGCCTGGCGTTGACGTTGTCGAGTTTGAACCCTGAGATCGTGGGCGAGCTGGGGGTTATGAGCGAGTCGGCGCTGGGGGTGTTCGAGGCGGCGGTGGAGGCCCTCTTCGACGAGAACTATAGGATGGCGGACAGGGTGTTGAGCATTGCTGATGAGACGAGGGGGATGGAGGCGGGTGCCATTCAGAAGGTGATCAAGTACGCTTTACCTGAGGACGTGGCGGCTCTGAGGTTGATCGTTGAGAGCATCATCCGGACGGCGGAGTACGGGACGGACATTGCGGAGGTGGTGCTGAACATGACGTTGAGGGGCGAGATAACTGAGGAGTAGCCCGAACGGTTTTTAAGGTCTGGGACTGCCGTGATATTCGGTTTCGCGGGGTCGTGGTCCAGCTTGGTCAAGATTCGCGGCTCGGGTCCGCGAGATCCCCGGTTCGAATCCGGGCGACCCCATTCTTTTCGTGTCTGCTGGTGGTGATAGTGATTTTGAGATTGTTATCTGCTCCGTTAAAGGGTTCTGGGAGTTCAGGTGTTTTTAGCTGGAATAGATACTCTTTTTGGTGGGAATCTGGTCGTGTTTAAGATTTTTTAGGGTTCCTTTTGTTTGAGGGGGGGTTTTCTAGCTCTGATGTATGACTCCCCCTCCATGGTTTTTCTTGGAATTGCCAGTATTTTTACCTGGAATGGAATCGGGTTGGCGGGTTATTCGGGTTGCTTTCGTGGTTTAGCGGGTTTTTCACAGGTGGATGCTTGACCCCCCCTACCTTTTTTCTGAGATTGGTCGGCGTCCTCGCGTGGGGGTTGTATCCGTGGGATGGTTTTTCGGGTTCCCTTCGTCGATATGCGTGGTCTTCATGAGCGGGATGTCTCCGCCATATCTAATTGATATTCACATAAATTCTAAGATTTATACATTAAAAAGTATTAATATTAGATAATATACGTTCTTCGAGTCCGAGAAGAACATCTTTACCCCCTCTTCAAGGACTTTAGAGTGGCGCATAGCACATATGTGCCACCTACATTCTATGGAGCGTTTGGGGAATTATTTTGTTTTTTTGGTCTTCTTCTTTTCGGCGTCTAAAAGTTCGATTTTTTCTATTAGTCTGTCGATGTTTTCGCTCTTACGCAGCAGGACGACGATCTCCTCCATGCCTAGGAAGTCGAGGTAGGGCCCAAATAGGGTGGATCCGAGTTCCGCTCCGATCCTCGTTAGTGGGCCGAGGCTCTCTATGGTGACGAGAAACATTAATCCTAAGCTATGCTTGTGGATCCTCTCCGCTAGCTTGTCGATGAGCTCCTCTTCCTGTTCAGGTGACAGCTCCAAATTGAACTTCCAGGGGGACTCTCTGATGCTGTCTTCACCCATCCTGATCTCTTCCTCACCTGCCTTGGGTTTAATAATGTTATCCGGGTTCATTAGCCATTGTGTTCAATGGTTTTCCTTCTTCCTGTGTTTGCGCTGAAGGCTATACAATCTGTAGTTTAAATGAGGGAAAATTGTTGTAAAAGGAAAGGTTTTTGAAATTAAGGCATTCTCTGATATTTGACCTAAGGGAGAGCAAGATGAGTCACTTTAAGAAGCCGCTTGAGGAGATGGAGTTCATTCTCGCCACGGATGTGGGAAGTACTACGACGAAGGCAAGGTTCTTCCACAGGAGGGAGGGGGAGTGGAGGTTCCTTGTCGCCGGTGAGGCGCCGACGACTGTGGAGGCCCCCTTCGAGGATGTCACCCTCGGAGTCAGGAATGCGGTCAGCGAGATAGAGGAGCTGACGGGACATCAGATCCTCTCTCCAGATGGGAGTGGAATAGTCGTCCCTTACGATGGGGAAAGGGGAGTAGACCTATACTGCACGACTAGCAGTGCGGGCGGTGGGCTCCAGATGATGGTTGCCGGTGCGATGAAGAGCATCACCGCTGAGAGCGCGAACAGGGCCGCCCTCGGGGCGGGCGCCATGGTCATGGACGTGATAGCCGTGAACGATGGCAGGCCCGAGCACGTCAAGATCCAGAGGATCAGGAGCCTGAGACCCGATATGATTCTTCTTGCAGGTGGCACCGATGGTGGAACCGTCAAGTTGGTCATGGAGCTTGCCGAGTTAATCAAGTCGGCTGAGCCAAGGCCACGCCTCGGCGTAGATTATAACCTCCCTCTACTGTATGCGGGGAACAAGGACGCCACCGGACTCGTCAAGGAGCTCATGACGGGGAGTTTCGACTTCACCTCCGTGCCAAATCTCCGCCCAGTCCTTGAGGTGGAGAACACGGAGCCCGCACGGCGTGCTATACATGAGATATTTATGAAGCACGTGATGTCCCACGCCCCTGGATATCCCAACCTCATGAAGTGGACTGATATCGACATCATGCCCACCCCTGCTGGGGAGGGTGCGGCGATGCAGCTCATAGCCAAGGCATATAATGAGAACGTTCTGGGCGTTGGCCTCGGCGGGGCAACCACAAACATTTACTCTATTTTTGACGAGCGTTTCGTGAGGAGTGTCAGCGCCAACCTGGGTATGAGTTACAGCATCACTAACGTGCTCCTTGAGACGGGTATCGGCAACATAATGAGGTGGATTCCTTTCGAGATCGATGAGGCTGACGTCAAGAACTGGCTCATGAACAAGATGATCAGGCCCACCATCATACCGCAGACCCTCGAGGG
>DATLAV010000203.1:0-17286 GCA_035527235.1 Patescibacteria group bacterium
CGAGGACTCGCCGTCCAGCATCAACGGCTTCAAAAAATCGGGGGTCTCATCCATCGAGGACTTCGTCGACCTCTTCATGAACATGGGGAACATGGCCTACCACACGGGGGACGTCGAGCTCTTCGACGAGTTCATAGGTGCGCTCTTCGAGCTCATCGACAGCGGCTCCGACGAGATCGACTCCGAGCAGATGATGAGGTACGTCTACAACTACGGGGCCATGGCGGCGCGGGGCCTCGACATCTACCCGTTCGTGGCCATCATGAAGAACCTCGTGTTCAGGCTCTACGAGGAGAAGGGGGTCGAGGAGATCAACGAGTCCCTCCGTGTGATCAGGAGGATGGCCCTCAAGTCGGATGAGAGCGACTTCGAGCTGGGCACGATGGAGGTCGTCGACGCGCTGAAGGAGATCAACGACCACCTGCTGAACAACGAACTGCACGTGAACAGGGTTTACCTCCAGAACATCGTGATCTCGCTGGTATACTCTTCTGAGAGGAACCAGCACGATGACACCAAGACGAGGATACTGGAGAAGGCCTACGGGATACTACGGGTCAGGCCCGTCAAGAGGTGGGCTGAGCCGGAGACGAGTGAGGGGCCGTCCGCGCCGGAGCAGATCGAGGCGCCCACGACGGACGTCGTCCAGTAGGATCCCGGGCGTTTCTTCATCCACATCAAGACGTGCCGCCTAGAGGGCACATGTTTTATAATTCTATAAAAGAGAGAGTGGAACATGGAAGCGGATTACACGCCTCCGTCCTACAAGGGGGACGCGTTCAACTGCCCACACTGCGGGGTCTTCTCCCATCAGGACTGGTATGAGGTCTCAGTGGACAGGCGCTCCGATGAGGAGGAGCCTCAGGAGGTCTCCCTGAGCTACTGCGACAGGTGCGACGGCTTCGCCATCTGGCTCGACGAGGATATGATCCACCCCGTGCACTCCGAGGCCCCCCCGCCCCTTGAGGATATGCCGGAGGAGGTGAAGGGAATCTACTTGGAGGCGAGGGGTGTCCTCGACGCCTCCCCCCGGTCCTCCGCGGCGCTCCTGAGGATGGCCCTCCAGAGGATGATGTCCTACCTGGGGGAGTCCAGCGACAACGTCTCCGACGCCATCATGAACCTGAGGAATAAAGGCCTTGACGTGAAGATCCAGAAGGCCCTCGACTCGGTGAGGGTAACCGGCGAGGCGGCGGTCGACCCCGGACAGATAGACATCAGGGACGACAGGGAGATCGCCCTCGTCCTCTTCAACCTTGTTAACCTCATCGTCGACGCCCTGATCTCCCAGCCCAGGCGGGTCGACAAGGTCGTCGAGAAGATCCCCGAGGCGAAGGAAAAGAAGAGCAAGAGCGCCGAGATGCTTTTCAACAGCCTCACCTAGCGTATTTCTAAGTCTCCCCTAGGGAATCCAATGATATATATCTGGGACCCTCCGAGTGGGGAGCATCGGCATGCCTGACCTCGACCTGGTGCTACTGCACGCCCCGAGCGTCTACGACTTCAGGGAGCGTCCCGCGCTCTACGGGCCCATAAGCGACGTCGTCCCCTCAACGCCGGTCTTCGAGATGTATCCCATCGGCTTCGTGAGCATAGTCGGATACCTGGAGAGAAACGGCTACCACGCCAGGATCATCAACCTCGCCGTGAAAATGCTGAGGGACCCCGAGTTCGATGTCGAGAGGCTCATCTCGAGGCTGGACACTGGCATCTTCGGCCTCGACCTCCACTGGCTCCCCCACGCCGCAGGGAGCCTCGACGTCGCGGCACTCATCAAGGAGCACCACCCGGAGACCCCCGTCCTCTTGGGGGGCCTCTCGGCCTCCTACTATCACGAGGAGATCATCAGGGACTACCCTCAGATTGACTACATTCTCCGGGGGGACACCGTGGAGAAGCCTCTGCTTGACCTCGTGGAGAGGCTGGAGAGGGACAGGAGCGTCGAGGGCGTCGAGAACCTGACTTGGAGGGAGAGCGGCAGGAGGAAGATGAACCCCCTCAGCTACGCCCCCGAAGACATCGACGATTTCTGGCTCGACTACGAGGAGGTCATCAGGCTGGTGGTCAGGCACAGGGACCTTGAGAGTACACTGCCGTACGAGGACTTCATGTCCTACCCGTTCACCTGCCTCATCACCTGCAAGGGCTGCACATACAACTGCATCACCTGCGGGGGCTCCTGCCACGCCTTCAGGAACTCCTTCGGCCGGAAGAGGCCGGCATTCAAGAGCCCCGGGAGGCTCGTGGAGGAGATGAGCGTGATAAGCGATTACTTCAAGGCCCCCATCTTCCTCATCGGCGACCTGAGGCAAGGAGGTGCCGGATGGGCCGAGGAAGTCCTCAGGGGCATGAGGGAGGAGGACATCGACAATACCGTCTCCTTCGAGCTCTTCGACGCCGCCTCAAGGGACCACCTTGAGAATCTCGCCGGGAGCGCCGCCTCCTGGACCATCGAGATCTCCCCCGAGACCCATGAGGACAGGCTGCGGGGGATCATGGGGAAGCCCTACACGACAGATCAGATGGAGAAAACGCTGGAAAGTGCCCTCGACCTGGAGTGCTCCAAGGCCGCTGTCTACTTCATGGTGGGGCTCTCGGGGCAGACGAGGGAGTCGGCGCTGCAGTCAGTCGAGTACGCCCGCCGCCTCTACGGGAGATTGGACCAGGGAGAGAGGCTGTTCACATTCATCGCGCCGATGGCACCCTTCCTAGACCCAGGCAGCATCGTCTTCGAGGACCCGGGCCAATACGGCTTCACGAGGCTCTACACGACCTTGGGGGAGCACCGGGAGGCCCTCAGGGAGCCAAGCTGGAAGCACTACCTGAGCTACTACACTGATTGGATGAGCAGGGACGAGATCGTGGATACGACGTACGACGCCATGATCGGGATGAACGAACTCAAGGGGGAGGTGGGCGTAACGGACCCCCGGTCATCTGAGCAAATCGTTGCAGGCCTCCGCCTCTCCAAGGGGATCATGGGGAGGATCGACGGCATCATCGCGTCGACGAACGACCCCGCGGAGAGGAAAGAGCTCTACGGTCAACTGCGCGCGGAGATCGAGGACGCCAAGAGGTCCATGGGACTCGCCAAGAGGGAGCTGAGGATGCCGGGCTCCTCGGGGATCAGGGTGAGGGGAGCCCTAGGATACCTGCTAAAAAGATGGGAAAAAAAGTAGGGTGAAAGGTCAGTAGTACTTCCCTCTGGCCGTTATGGGCCAGACGGCGGCGACCCTGCCGTCCTTGACGACCAGCATCTCGTCGTGCTGGTTGACGCAGGTGCAGCAGTGGCTGGGAGTGAACTCAAGCTTCTTGCCCCACTTCAGCTTCCTTCGGACGTCGCTACCCTCCTTGAAGTAGATGGATCCGTGCTCCTCGGAGAGGCCCACCCTCTCGAACTCGATGGGCTCCCCGTCGACGTTCACCAGCAAGGCAGGTTTGGTCCCCGCGCGCCCGCCCGACATCACCTTGGCGCCCGCGTCGGTGATGACCCTGTTCTCGAAGTTGGCGCCGATGACCTGGGTCAGCACCGTCAGGGACGACTTGAAGAAGACGTCGTTGACGGCCCCCCACCCGTACCCTGAGCCCTCAGCTCCAGCGCCGAAGACGAAGGAGCCTGGCTCTATCTCGGTGATGCCGGGGTACTTCCCGGTCACCTCGTATGTGCCGGTAGAGCCGGCGCTCACGATCTCCACATCGATGCCGGCCTCACGGATCATGTTCGCCGTGTCGACGGTGAGCTTGTTCCTCTCCAGGGCGGTCTCCCTCGGGACGGGGTTCTCGTAGCCATAGATCCCCCTGAACCTCAGGTTCCTCGTCGCCGCGATCTTCCTCGCCAGCTCCACTGTGGGCTCCCCTGGGGCTACGCCGCACCTTCCGTGGGTCATCTCGATGACGACGTGCTGCTCCACGCCCCACCTGCCCGCAGCCTCCGAGATCATCTCTACCTCCTCTGTGTTCTCCACGGAGGTGAGCACCTTCCCCTCCCCCATCGCGACGTTGAACCCGACGAGGGTCTCTATCTTCCCTGGGTCCGAGACCTCCTGGCTGATCAGGATGTTCTTGTCGCCGTAGAGGATACCTGAGTTGAGCAGGACCTCGGCCTCCCCAAGCTTCTGGGTCATGATGCCGATGGCACCCGCCTCGATGAGCCTGTTACAAATGGCCGCCGCCTTGAAGGTCTTGGCGTGGGGCCTCACGTTGACCTTCGCCTCCCTAGCGAAGCTGAACATCTTCTCAACGTTCCAGTTGAACTTGTCAAGATCCAGAAGGAGCGCGGGGGTCCTTATCTCCTCGATGGGCTTCCCAATTTGATACATAATAATCGTATCGACCTTGTCCCCACTGACCTTAAACCTGTTGCCAGCGGTTCCCATGGACCCCGATCACGCCTTGAGCAACTTGCCGTGGAGCGTCTCCGCCTCCTCGGCATCCCCCACACCCTCCAAGATGGTCACGCCGCTGCTGAGGACGCTCCCCCTTACCGGCCCCTTGGTGAACGTAGTGCCCATCTCGGCCTCCACCTCCAGCCTGTAGCCCATGCCGCGGAGGCCCTCGTTCAGCCGTCTCAGGTCGACTCCCTGATCCTCGTCCGTTGTGAAGACGAAGACGCGGCGCCCCTCCCGGCCACAGATCTCCTCGACCCGATCATGCCTAACAGGGGCGGGCTCCGACCTGGGAGTGCTCCCGCAGACGGGGCAGCTGTCCACCTGTGCCAGCCTTATCTTCTCGAAGGAGAGGTTATCGAGGTCGCAGAACAGGAGAGCGTTAGCCAGCAGAGGCTTCCTGCCGGTGATGAGACGAATAGCCTCCGAGACCTGGATGCTCGCCACGACCCCGATGATAGACGGGAGGACTCCAACAGTGGCGCAGGACGGTAGGGTGCTGTCGTCGACACCCCCCTGGAAGCACTCAAGGCAGGCCGTCTTCCCGGGGATGATCGTGGAGACGTTCCCGACGTGGGTGATGACGGCACCGTGGATCAACGGTATCCCGAGGGCGACGCAGGCCCGGTTCAGTGAGTACCTAGCTGACATGCTGTCGAGGCAGTCGACGACGACATCCATCCCCTCGATGAGCGTTTTGGCGTTCCCCGGCGTCAGGGAGAGGGGCACCGGGTCGACCTCTATAAACGGATTGAGGCTCCTCAGCCTCTCAGCAGCGGCCTCCACCTTTGGGTAGCCCACCCTGTCCGAGCCGTAGATGTGCTGCCGTTGGAGGTTGGACATCTCGACGACGTCACGGTCGACGATCCTGAGGAACCCGACGCCCATCGACGCAAGCTGGATCGTGACGGGACTCCCGAGGCCGCCGACGCCGACTACGCAGACCCGGGACTCCTTCAGCCTCCTCTGGCCCTCTGAGCCCATCTCCTTCAGCACCATCTGCCTCGAGTAGTACTCTAGCTCGTCCTCGGAGAGGACCCCACGACGGTCTCCTGCCATGAAAACCCCATTGGTCCAAGGGGCTACGACTTGATATATATTCGCACCCGAAGCCCGGAAGCCACCTTAAACTAGCAGGGGAAGGAGGAGCCCGACGCTCGTGAACAGCGTCAACGACAGTATCCATAGGACGTTGTCACCCTGAGTCTGAACTAATGCGTCAAAGTCATCGTAATGCGCCATCGCCCCCCTGGCAGACCTGACGCCCACGGGCAGGGAGACGAAGGTGACCAGCATCGTGAGCGGCATGGACCCCGCGGATATGGACCACAGAACCACGAGATAGGGGGAGGCGACCAACATAGCATAGAGCCAAGAGGCCCTCCTGAGGCCCAGGAACATCACCAGGTTCCTCCGGCCGACCTTCCTGTCAGGCTCCATGTCCGGGAACTCGTTGATCACGAGGAGCGTCGCGCCGAGGAGGCCGGGAATCGCTGACGGAGGCAGGACCGTGAGGCTGTACCTTCCCGTCATGATGAAGTACGCCCCCACAACCATCAGCGATCCGTAGGACAGGCCGGTGGAGAGCTCCCCGAGGTACCAGTGAGAGAGGAGGGGCGTGTAGAAGTAGATGGTGAACGCTGCTACCAGCACTATGGGGAGGAGCCCCCAGCCGACCGTGTAGGAGAGGTAGACCCCAATAGTCCCCCCGAGGAGCAGGCAGGCCATCGCGAAGATGTAGACGTGCCCTGGTCTCAGGGAGCCGACGGGGAGGACGCCGCTGCCGCCGCTGAAGGGAGTCTTCCGGGTCATGAAGTCGAGGCCACTCCTGTGGTCGAAGTACTCGTTCAGCACATTGATGGCGAGGTGGGCTAGGATGACCCCAACGAGCCCCAGAAGCGCCCGTCCGGCGTGGAAGCTCCCCTCGACGTAGGCCACCGCCAGGCCGACGGAGTAGTTGAGGGGGGTCAAAAGGAGGAAGTTGGGCCTCGTCTCCCTGAACCACGCCTCCAAGCTCATCCTCTACGCCGCTCCTACCAGATGATACGCCGATATATCTGCTTTAAGCCAAAAGGAATCTTTAAAGTCGGATGCGTGCATAGGGCATTGCGACCCGCCAGGAAAGATGCCCCTTTGAAAGGATTCGCTGAGAGAATGGCCGAGAAGGCCTCCTTTGTCGACAGGGCAGTGGGAGAGATCGACCTCACGGGCGTCCACGACGAGATCGGCGTCCCCGTGAAGTACGCCCTCTCCAGCGGCGGAAAGCGCCTCCGGCCCCTCATCTGCATGCTCTGCGCCGAGGCGGTCGGCGGGGACTATAAGAAGACCAAGGACGTCTTCCTCGCCCTGGAGCTCATCCACAACGGCACCCTCGTCCACGACGACATCCTCGACGAGGACCTCTTCCGCAGGGGCAGGCCCTCAACCCAGAGCAAGTTCGGCGGCAAGACATCGGTGCTTACAGGGGACGGGTTACTCAGCCTCGGGCTGAAGTACGCAGCGGACACCGGCGACATCGAGGTAGTACGGCTGCTGTCCGAGACCGCGCTGAAGATGGTGCAGGGCGTCGCCCTCCAGACCCTCAACAGGGGGAAGGTGATCTCGGAGGAGGAGTACTTCAGGATTAGCTACCTCAAGAGCGGCAGCCTCTTCGAGGCGGCGGCCGCCATCGGCGGGATGATTGCCTCAGCCGACTCCAATCAGATCGAGAAGCTCGCGGAGTTCGGCAGGAACTTCGGGAACGCCTACCAGGTACGGGACGACCTCCTCGGGGTCCATGGCGGCGAAGACCTCACGAGGAGCGACATCATCAACGGTGACATATCCATCCCCCTCATCTACGCCCTGGAGTCAGAGAGGCTCCAGGAGGAGGACAGGGAGATGATCACGTCGACGTACGGGGGCCAGGGCAAGATGGACGTCGACGTGATAAGGCGCATCTACGACGAGACCGGGGCGCTCGAGAGATCGATGGAGAGGATGAGGGGATTCGCCGGGAGGGCTGGAGACGTCCTAGCAGATCTGCTGGGAGAGGCAGAGTCGGACCTCAAGGAGCTCCTCGACAAATATTTCTTCCGAGAAAACATCGAGATAATTACCTGATCCCCCAATAAACTGGAACCTCAACCGAGCACAGTCGAGGATATTTAATGGAGATGCTACTTGTAGTCAGGGGATACTTCGATGGCGGTGAGTAATGCACCCTTCCACAGGATCGACCTGGAAGAGGGACGAGTGACAGTGGCGCACGACCCGGTTGCCACAGACGTTGCAGTCAGCGTCTTCATCAACGACGGCTACCTGAAGACGCTGGTCGCCACACCCGAGATGACCGAGGAGCTTATCATGGGTCACCTCCTCGGGGAGGGCATCATAGGCTCCCTTGAGGACGTCGCACGTGTAGACATAAACGGCCAAGAGGCGCGAGTGAGACTCGTCCACGACCTAGACCTCGAGGACCTGAATCTGGAGAAGGTCAGGCTGACGCTGGCCCTCTGCAGCCCCGCCACCACCGATGAGCCACAGCTCATGAGGGTCCGATCCGAGGCCAGGGTCACCCCCGCAGCCATCATCGGGATGGTCTCCGAGCTTGACAGGAGGGGCGTGATGTACAAGCAGACCGGGGGCCTACACTCAGCAATGCTCTGCCGAACGGATGGGGCCGTCGTCTCCTTCGCCGAGGACGTGGGGAGGCACAACGCCATCGACAAGGTGATAGGGGCCGGACTCCTGAGGGGTGAGGGGCTAGGGGACTGCGTGCTCATCTCCTCGGGGAGGCAGCCCGGGGAGATCGTCCTCAAGGCTTCGCGCAGTGGCATCCCGGTCATCGCCTCCGTGGCAGCTCCCCTCTCGTCGGGCATCAAGGTAGCAGAGATGACGGGAGTCACCCTGATCTGCTTCGTGCGGGGGAGAAGGATGAACCTGTACACCCATCACGAGAGGATGCTCGTCTGAGTCTGCGGAGAGTTATTTAAGCATCTCAACTAAGCCTCTGTAAGGGAATATTGAGCGTATCGCCAATTCGCTTGATGTTCCTATAAAAATTATGAATTATATAATAAAATGAGTATGGAAAAACGTAGCTTACGCTTAAAAGATACTATTTATCATCGAATATATTTTCGAGATCGGATGATGATATAACCTTAAAACCTGATTTTAGACTCTATAAAGGATGACTTTACATTATGTATCCTCATACCATATTACACCTCTAATGTAATAAGTGATATTATGATCGAAAAAAATTGTATGAATTATGGCATGTGATTTTGGTGGTGTCAATTCCTTTAATCGTTTAATATAATAAAGTCATTAGCAGGGCATCAATCTTAACATCATTCAATAAAAAAAGCGCATATAAAAAATAAATTATTATTCATGACTTACTTTATTAACAATAGTTTTCCGCTTGGAGGTTTGAACGTGCAGACTGAACTAAGAACAGAAGTCGTACTCTGTCCCAACTGCAAGGGAGAGGTTCCAAAGACCCTCTACTGCCTCAACTGCGGCTATCCCCTCTATAAGGTCGAGCGCAAGGCGCCCGAGGAGGAGGTGACCGTCGAGGTAGAGGACGACCCATTCGCCGTCGATCCCCTCATGGAAGTGGTCCAGGACGACGTCCCCATCGAGGTGGAGCCGACCATCCCCGAATCCACATATGAGGTGGAGGTCGTCACCCCTGTACTTGACGATGGCGTCGAGATACTCGTCGACGACGAGCCGGAGGAGCCGAAGATGGTCTACGAGCTCCCTGTGAGGGTTGAGACGCCTCAGCTACCTTACGAGGTAGTCCAGGACGAGCCCTTCATCATTGAGACTCCTGTCATCGAGGAGCCCGTTGAGCCCGTCGTGATCGAGGTCGAACCCGAGATCGAGATCACGGATGAGGTCGTTGACGACGTCTACGCCGTCGAGATCCCAGAGCCCGTGGTGGAGCCGGCCCCTGAGCCTGTCGAGGAGGATACTGGCTTCGAGCCCGATCCGGTCATCAGGGAGCTGATGGCTGGATTCGCCAAGAACATCTCCATGAAGATCAAGCTCGTGAACCTCAACTGCAACGGCGAGGTGAAGCCCGAGACATTCGAACGGCTGTTCGAGAGCTACCTCGCCCGCGGGGAGAGGCTGATGAATAGCCGCAACGAGAAGCTGGAGAGGGTCAAGTACGACCTGGATCACAGGGAGAGGGCACTGAACGAGGCGAGGATCGGCCTCGAGGAGCTCAAGATACGCAAGAGCATAGGTGACGCATCCGACGCCGAGTACTACGCCAAAGCCCCCGGATACGAATGGGACATAGGCAACTACGAGGAAGACGTCTCAAGGAAGAGGGTCGAGACCCGGTACATGGAGGACCTCAGCTGGGTGCTGCCCACCGAAGACATCGACGCCCTCAAGGACGAGGGGCGGATGGCCATAGAAGGGTTATCCAGCCTCGAGATCATGCCCCTGGAGACCGTTTCAAAGATCAGGATCGCCCTCGAGGACGCACTCTCCTGCCTGGGATAGAGGACTACAAACTACCCCTTTTTTACAAATTTTATTATGACCGATAGGGCGTTTCCTCTCTGCTCCAGTCTAGAGTAATAACATGGGTGTAAAAAAACGGAGATGAAGGGGGTACTAGTAGCTCTTGGGCTCTGGGTCTCTTATGATCGAGCCGGCTGCGCAGTGGATTGAGCCGCTGTTCATGGGTCCGACTAGCGTCGGGCAGTTCACCTCGACCACCTCCACGCCGATGCTCTCGAGCCACTTGCGTGCCTTCGGCTCGCCCGTGGGGACGAGTACCTTCCTCGGCTCGAGGACGACCCCCGTCTCGGGCCCCCTCTTGACGACGAGTCGCCTCTCGTCCCTCGTGACGAAAGTCCTGCACACCTCGTCCGGCGCTATTATGAACTCCCAGTCCATCTCGGCCTTCATCCAGGCCACCAGGTTGGGGTCAAGGGACCGCGGGTCCTGAATCGAGGTGTGCCTATCGATGAGAGCATAATGGCTGGGACCGAGACGCGTCCCGTATCCGGGGCAGAGGCGCACGTCGACCTCGGGGTCCTGGAGCTTGACGATCCTGGCGAACTGCTCGTGGCCGAACTCGTTCGCCCTCATCACCGCGGGCTGCTGGGTGTTGGCCCTCGGGTAGTGGACCGAGACGACGACGTGCTTCTCGTCGAGCCATCCGATGGGGCCCCCCTCGGCCATGCCGTTACCCACGATCATCCCGACGACGGGGCAGCCGACCTCGGCGAGGGTCTGGTATGTAGGTAGCTCCTCTCTCTTCCTGACGTGGTCGTACATCCTGAGGATGATCTGGCCATAGGAGGCCGGGTGGCAGACGTCGTCCGTATAGATGGCCTTGACCTGGTAGGGGGGGTCGTTGGTGTCCGGCTTCCTGATGAGGACCTCGACGCCCTCGTCCCTGTAGGCCTTGGCAAGGTTCTCGTGGTCCCGGATCATCTCGTCGAGGTCAGGTTTGAAGGCCATGCGCCAGGCGGCGAGGCTGGGGTCGTGGGGCGGCCAGGGAGTCGGCTTGCCGACGCTGAGGAACTCCTTCCCCGGGCGGTGGAGGAGGACCATGCAGAGCTTGCCGACGTTGGTGTTCGCCCTCCACTTGCGCCCCCACATCTTCTCCATCTCCTCCCCGAAGTCGCTGAGGACCTGGGGGTGGAACTTCATGTACTGCTCGTGGAGGTCGAGGCCCGTGCTTTTCTTGAAACTGTCGACCTCATCGCTGCTATCTGTCTGAAACTCACCTTCACTTGACATTACAGTATCGCCCCTAACTCTGTCACATTGTATTAATAATAATAATGAACGCGGCGGGGAGATGGTTTATAATCAGCCGTTATTCAACCCCGTAGGAGGCGGCGTCCTGTATGCAGCCTCTAGTCCTGCCCCGTATGGTGTTGTACCCCCAAACCTGGGGGTGGGACTATTATTTTACGTGAGTGTCAACATGATCATTGTAGGAACTTCCCCGGCTCGAGGCGGTCGGGGTCGACCCCTCCGACCATGATCGAGGGCTCCAAGATGAGTGAAAGGCACTGGGCTTTGGGTAGACGGCTGCTACTCATGGGCAGCTCCGCTTACAAGGAGGAGGAACTTCCACTCGAGGTGAGGAAGAGGATCGATGAAGCCCTAGCCCTCAAGATGACGATGATCGTCGGGGAGGCGCGCGGGGCGTGCCGGAGGTTCCAGGACTACCTGAGTTCGAGAGGCTACGAGGACGTTATCGTCGGTCATGCCAAGAGCATCCGGTACAACGCCAGCGGCTGGAGGACGTTGAAGTACGGGGACGACCTGAAGGAAAGGGAGCAGGGGATGATCGAGGACTGCGACTCGGCGATCATCATATGGATGGACAATAGCAGCGTGATTGCCAAGAACCTTGAGACGCTGAAGAAGCTGGACAAGCCCACCTACGTATACGAGCTCTCAACCAAGGAGAATACGGCTAGCTTCGGCATGATAGACCCCACCCGGAGCTACTACAGGAGCTACGGCATTCGAGCGAGGGTCGACGTCGACAAGCAGGGGCTGAGTGAATTCGTCGACTCCTTCTTGAGATCGGATGACGCGGAGGTCGAGGTCAAATGCGAGAAACCGGAGCTGACGGGATACCACCTGAACAAACTGCTGCTAGAGAAGGGTGTTGAGGATGTCCTGGAGGTCAGGCTTATACCTGGTTCTTGTTTCCTGGCTCGTCGGAATACCTAGGTATGCTCAAGCCTCAGCTCGTGCGCAGCTTGTCCTTGAACTTCTTGGTCAGCTTATCCAGCTTGGGATCGATGACCAGCCTGCAGTAGGGCTGCTCACGGTTCCTCTCGTAGTAGTTCAGGTGATAGTCCTCCGCCCTGTGGAAGGCGTTTAACCTCTCGACCACCGTCACGATGGGCCTGTCCCAGATCCCCTCACCGTTGAGCTGGTCGATCGTCTCCTCTGCGACGGCCCTCTGGGCGTCGTCATAGTAGAATATCACCGATCTGTACTGGGGGCCCACGTCTGCGCCCTGGCGGTTCAGGGTCGTCGGGTCGTGGGTCGCGAAGAAGACCTCAAGTATCTCCTTGAACGTGATGACGTCGGGGTCGAAGGTCACCTGCACCACCTCGGCGTGTCCCGTGCGTCCGGTCGAGACCTTCCGGTAGTCGGCGTCCTCCATCTTACCGCCTGAGTACCCGGGCTCGACCTTGCAGACGCCCTTGATGTTTAGGTAGACCGCCTCCGTGCACCAGAAGCAGCCACCTCCCAAGGTCACGACCTCAGAATTCCCGTCGCGCTGAACTGCGTCCATGCCTTCATTGAAAGCTGAGGGATGGCAACTGTTTAACATTGCGAAATGAGACGGATGGGAAGGTCGATCAGGTTCAATAAACGCTCACATCCTGTCCCGACCCGGCGACAATGTCTAAATACTCTCGTCCAGAGTCGGATCTTGGGGGAGTAGATTGGTCGAGACACCTTCATATGAGGAGATTCGGCGGATCGGAGACGTGGGGATTCGACTCTATCCAGGGCTCATCCTAGTCACCGTCTCCGGGGGTGGAGGGGGCTCCCCGTTCAACCTCCTCTTCAAGTACATCTCGGGGGAAAACGTGAGCAGGAGCAAGATCTCCATGACGACCCCCGTCATCACGCCTGAGAAGATCGCGATGACGACACCCGTCATCAGTGGCGGTGACGCCATGTCCTTCGTGGTCCCCTCGAAGTATACCATGGAGACCGTGCCGGCTCCCACAGATGAGAGGGTGAGCATCCAGGAGATGCCCCCAAGGAAGGTCGCCGTGATAAAGTTCAGCGGCGTCGCCAGGGAGAGGAACGTCGAGAAGAACAAGGCACGACTGCTCTCCATCCTGGCGGAGAACGGCGTAGAGACCGTCGGCGAGCCCTTCCTCATGAGGTACAACTCGCCGTGGATCCCGGGGTTCCTGCGAAGAAACGAGATAGGGATCGAGATCAGGGAGTAATATTTCGACCTGAAGGCCATAAATCCGCCCAATCAAGGGTCTGGGCACTCCCTAAATGGCCTTCCGACGCTTCAATACTATATATGGTCAATATGGATGTCCGTTTCATAATAGATTAATAATAATATACCAGTAAAATTGAGTTATGAAGAACAAGTACATAGCTCTAGTTCTGATTGCAATAGGAGTAATCGTCGTCGGAAGAACACTCATCCAACGCAGGGCCCCTGGAGCCGGAGACGGCGTCCAGGAGGGCGACTATGAGGATCTCGAGTCCAATATTCTGGACCTCATCGATGATATGGACTCAGCTTCGCTTGAGGACACTGGGACAGATGACATCCTAACCATCGAGCCCTTCGAGCTCGACCCCGAGGACGAGGGGCTAGGGGAGATCTACTGATGAGGAAGCTAGTTCTACTGCTACTGCTGACCTCGTGCCTCGTCCCGGGGGTGGCCACCGCCAGTGACTTCCCCGTGATCGACAACCAGGTTGAGACCAGGCAGGCGCACCTGAGGTGGCTGCTCACCGTTCAGGAGGTGAGTATGGAGGCCGTCGTTGACTACATCGTGGAGATTAGCGAAGGAAACGGCACCGCCCAGCTTGTGCAGCATCTCAACGAGTACATAGTGGGCTTAGACGACATCGACTCCTACGCGACCCACATTGGCCTCAACAACTTCCTCAGGGACCTCAAGGACATCACGGGCGACTTCAGGAGTGAGAGCCGCCGCCTCATCAATGAGCACAATGGAAAGGTTCTGACGCTCCTCGTGAGGATCAATGATAGGATCATCGAGAACGAGGACAAGATCGGGGAGCTCAAAGACCAGTACTGGGGGATACGGAAGGTGAACGTCCTTGAGAACTTTGACACCCGTGTCGAGAGGGCACAGGGCGTCCTGGACATCCTGGAGGAAAGGGAGTACGAGATCACGGAGGCCCAGGCCAAGCTTGACGAGGTAATCAGCCTCAGGGACGATCTGGCAGCCGCCCTCGACGCCGGGGACAACCTAGAGATAATCAGGGTCTCAAGGGACGCCCTGAAGCTCTCAAGGGATCTAGCGGAGATCGTGAGGAGCCTTCAGGTGAGGGTTTCGGCTTCGAGGAGGCTAACCCGCCTCGTTAACGTTGGCGAGAGGGTGGTGGAGCGAACCGACGTCATAATCGGGGAGCTTAAGAGCCTGGAACTTGACATCTCAGAGCTCGAGGAGATCCACGCCAAGGCTGAGATCCACCTAGCTGACGCCAAGGCGAAGCTCGAGGAAGGCGACTATGAGGGTACGGCTGACGCGCTGAGGTCCCTCAAGGACGACATGCTGGAGCTACGCGACGCCTATGTGAACCTAGTATTCCCGGAGGGGATGCCAGAATCCATCGGCGCCGCGTTCGAAGCCTTGGGCGAGAAACGCGCCGAGACCGCGGGGAAGATGGAGGAGAGCCTGGACACTCTCTGAGAGGCTTAGTAGTCTTCTCAGGAATGCAAGCTTCCCCGATAACCCCCCCTTTCCTTTAAGTGGAGAGGAACGCTCTCCCTTTTTTCAACCCTTCAGGTACCCTCAAGGAAGTCGACGAAGCCTCTGTACATCTACGCCAGCTTCGACGACAGCACGTAGTAGCTCTCGTTGGGGTGGGCTTTGTACTCATAGGTTTTATACTTCTGTTCCAGGGTCCTAGCGAACGTGAAAGAGGCCTCGGAGCGGGGGTAGCGCCCCTCGCTCACGGTGTGAGGGTCAGAAGCTCCTCTGCAGCCACATCTTAATTGTCCAGCATTTGAACAACTCAGGAAACGTCCGGACTTTAATTACTGTCGTTCTGATCATTAGGAATAAGGAAAAGGGGCAGACCCGATAACTGGGCCTTGAGCCGGAAATCCTAGGAGAGGAACCGGATTTTTTTTTTAAACGGTGATGAGGTTTATTGGGTAACCCATGCCGCTGGCGCTCTGGACGGAGATCTGGAGGGATGTCCCGGCGGTGAGGGTCTGCCAGCTGCCGGTTCCGCCCGGTCCGTCCACGTAGATGTGGACGACTTTGGTCTCGCCACCCACTACGGTGTGGTCCTTCGCCATGTCCGTCGTCGCTTGGCGGTCTTCGGTGCAATTCTCGCCGTAGCCGTCAACCTCAATCCCGTTGAGGAAGATTCCGAGCATCGTCACGCCGTTGGGGCCTTTGTTCTTCATCTTGAGGGTGATGTCCCAGCAATCCATCTGCTCGTTCCAGGTGACGCCGCTCTTGTAGACCTCTATCAGCTCAGTGGAGAGGCGCTTATCAGCCTCGTTCCGCAGGAGGCCCATCATCCCAAGTGAGAAGGCGATGGTAATCCCGAGGAACAAAATCGTCTTGACAACGCTCGCATTAGCCCTGCGGTTCTTAAGCCCGAGCAACGACGTGATGTTTCTCATATTTTAACCCCTTTTCTAATCTCTTTAGGAACATAATTTAGATATAAAGCTTCTCTGACAAAATCAGTAGTATAATTCCTAAATAAGCGAAATACAAACCGTTTTATCCGGTATTGGAAGAATTTCCCAGTCTTGGATAAGCATCATGAACGGGCAGAATTCATCCAGATCGACCTCCCATACACAGATTCGGTCGCAGGACTGCCTGAACATCCAAACCATCATCAGAAGAATAGGGGCCAGAGTGATAGAGTTTATACGAAGCAAGCAAGCGTAAAGGTAGGAAACATTAGTCGATGGGGTGAGTGGTTGGCGCAGGCGATCCGGAGGCACTTTAGCTTCATGAAGGGAAACATGCGGGTCCTTACAGTCCGGCAGGTTATCGGCAACTTCTGCAGGAGGATGGTGATGCCTTACGCCAGCCTGTTTATATTAGCCGTAGGTGGGCAGTCTTCCCAGATAGGCCTCATCAACAGCCTACTCCCTCTCGCTGGCCTCATCATGTTCCCCCTCTCGGGCTATCTCACCGACAGAAGGGGGCGGGTGAGGCTGATCGCCCTCGCCGGATACCTCTCCGCGGCTACCACGCTGCTCTACGTGCTCGCACCGAGCTGGGAGTGGATCGCTTTGGCTGCTCTTATCCAGGGATTCATGGTCTTCCAGTTCCCGCCGCAATCGGCGATCCTGGCGGAGAGCCTTGACACAAGGAATCGGGGGATAGGCGTCTCCACGATGAACTCCGTCGCGTCAGCCTTCGCGCTATTCAGCCCCTACATCGCCGGGATAGTCCTGGAGATCTATGGAAACAACATCGGGATGAGGATGCTCTACGCTCTCATGGCCCTCTCCCACCTCGCCAACGCCGTGATAGTCCAGAGGTACTTGAAGGACAGAGCGGGGGTTACGGAGTCCGACGACCTGCCACCAATCAGGACGATACTGCGGGAGGCTTACGGCGACATACCCGGGCTATTCAGACAGATGACGGGGAGCGTCAAGGCCCTTGGCGTGGTCGCCGCGATGGGATTCATCGCGAACGGAGTGACCGGTCCCTTCTGGGTCGTCTACATCACCGAGGAGATCGGCCTCTCACGGGTCGACTGGGGGCTGATCCTCCTGCTGGAGACGATCCTGAGGATGGTCCTCGCGATCCCTGCCGGCGCCATCGTCGATAGGTACGGCCGAACGAGGAGCCTGTTCATTTCGTTGCTCTTCTCGTTTATCTCGACACCTCTACTGATCCTCTCCAGGGGGTTCACGGACATCCTGCTGATCAGGTTCGCGGTCACGATCTCGGGGATCCTGTTCATGCCAGCGAGCACGGCGCTGATGGCAGAGCACGTCCCCAGGGAGCTCAGGGGCAGGATGATGGCGGCACTGGGCAGGGGCAGTGTTATAATAGGGGCCACTGGGGGAGGGACGGGCGGCCCCGGGATGGGTTACTTCTTCATCATTCCCGTCATGGTCGCCTCGATCTCCGGGGGGATGCTGTACGCGATTAGCCCGGTCTATCCCTGGTTCTGCGTCGTGGTGACCACA
>DATLAV010000204.1:0-5446 GCA_035527235.1 Patescibacteria group bacterium
CCTTCGAGGACTTCGTAGAGACGGCGCCCGTGGGGAGCTCCCTCCAACCGTGTTTACTCTCGCTCACTCTTGAGCCACCTCCTCGTATGCGGTCTTGATAACCTCGATGTTGGGTCCCTGTATCCGACCCGTGAAGCGCTCCATGGCCACCTCGAGTAGAGACTCTAACTCCACAATCGCGGTGGCCTTAACTGTAGCGCCCAGCATGGCCGTGTTTGTGATGGGTAAACCCAGTACCTTGAGAGCTAGGCTGGTCGCTTCGATAACCCACATCTCGTTCTTAACGCCCAAGCTGCTCTTAATTGCCCCTGCGGAGTCCACCGTATTTACGATAATCTTCGTGTCAGGTTTGACTCCCTCAATGACCGCCGGTCCCAGTAGTGTGGGGTCGAGTACTACCACGACATCAGGCTCGTAGACGCTGGAGTGGATGCTGATGGGTTTATCACTTATGCGTGTAAACGCTGTGATGGGTGCTCCAGCCCTCTCCGGTCCGAAAGCGGGGAAGCTCTGGATGTGCTTTCTCTCCTTTAATCCGGCCTGAGCCAGAAGAAGGGAGGCCGTCCAGGCTCCCTGGCCACCTCTCCCGTGAAACCTGACCTCGGTCAGTCCATTTTCCAAGTTGTAAACCTCCTGGAATCATTTGAGCTAGTGAACCCTCGTATTAAAGCATAACCGGTGAACAGTCATTAAAGTCATTACTTGAAGACGTCTCTCCGGATCTTGTTGAGCTCATCCCTCTTCAAACGGGCCTGCTCAGCGGCAGCCTCAGCGAACCTTCTTCCTTCCCAACCCATCCGCTCGTATGCGAAGTCGATGGACCTTGACGAAGATACGATCAACCCTTCACCCTCACTGTTAGCACCCATCCTGAGGGCTTCCAAAGGATCACCCCCCTGAGGGCCTAGTCCGGGCGCGAGAATAAGGGTCTCCTCACCAATGATGTTCCTCACGTCGCCTAGTTCCTTGGGAGCGGTACAGCCAACAACGTATCCATTACATCCATGGTCGAAGGCATCCCTAGCAAGTTTCAGATAGAGGGGCTCTCCGCTCACCTCCATCAACTGATAGTCCTGGGCTCCGGGATTTGACATCCTGCATAAAGCGAATATCCCCTTGTCCCGATCATCAGCCCACCTGTAGATCGCGTCGCTACCGTTCCTGTATCCCTGGAAAGGGCTGAAAGTGACGGCGTCGAATCCGACCCTGTCGATCCAGTGGAGGCCCGCCTCATTGGTTGTACCGATGTCGGTAAGCTTGACATCAAGCAAGGCCAGACTCCCTCCCTCGTGGATGGCTTCCACAACTTCCTTCAGGTCCTCATATGAGAAGGGATAAACGATAAACTGGGCGTTGGGCTTGATGATCGGGGCGTAGGGCGCCACCGCCTTGATTATATCCAAGCAAAACCGCTTAACGCCCTCGGTTAGACCATACTCCTCGACAAGTCTGGGGGGGATCACATAGCGAACCCTCATTGAAGCCGTCACTGGGTCGAGACCTGCGCATAGGATGCTATCCTTTGCACGACTCAACTCACAGTATCTCTTCACGAAACCTCGGCCCAGCATAAGGTATCGACCTAAATAAGGTCTCAAAGGATTATTAAAAGGCACGAATTACACAATGGTTCTTATTCGGGCTTTCTGAATCTTATGTCTTTAAATTCACAAAGTCTGATCGTTCATTAGAGGTTATTGGGGGTCGGATTGAGCGGCGAAGACGAGACGAGGATACTCCTGAAGATTCGTCAGGACTTACAAGCTCGCATCGACCTTTTAGAGGTTGAGATCGAGGACCTCAGGAGCGCCATTATGGAGATCGATCGCCAAATCGTGAGACAGGGATTCCGACAGCCTAAGCCGAAGAGTGTAGTTGTTGAGCCCAGACCCGAAGAGATCGTTGACGAGGAAGACCTCAGCTCAGTTAAATCCCAGAGCGGTATGACCCTTGGTACGCTACTAATAGAGGAGTCGAAGATCGTGTTCGAGCCCGTTGTGGGACTTACTTTCGTCACGTCGATCCCCCCATTCCAGTCCTTCCTAATTGAGCGTGTACTGGGCAACATGAAAACCACTGACGAGGAGAGGGTGAATAAAGGGGAGATCACACCCGATAAGGTTCTGTCCTATGAGGTTGTCACTGAGGGTGAGCGGATCATAAGGATCTTGATCAGTAACTACGGCGATGAACGCCATCTGCGGGAGATCCAGAGTGGCCTCAGATGGACGTTCGACAAGATGTACGACCGCCTTAGACAGAGTTGAAGTTAGATGTCAGCTGAGCTCGAGAGGAACCCCCTCTGGCTCATTCTAGTTGAAGCGGTCCATTCGTTGCCCCTCTATCTATCGCACAAAGCTTACGTGCGAGACAGTCTCATAATCCAGAATCCGGAGATCTCCGTCGAGGAGATCTCTCAAAGGCTTGACATTCCCCTTGGGGAGGCAATGGTTATACTGAGAGAGGTGCGAGTCGAAAGGGGTGTTGATTCTAAGGGTTCCGATGACGGCGCCCGGGACTCCTAAACGACATATCTATAGGAAGAGGATATCCCTGCGGTTTCACTGTCGGAGATGATCTTAATTACGTCTCCGGGCTCTGCACCTAGGATTATCGCGACAGGGTCGGTGACCTTTATCCAGGGGAACTGGTAGAGATGCGCATGGAACTCCTTCTCCAGCCCCGCCTTTTCCTCTTCTTTCACGATCTCTGCCCGGGGGACCAGCTTGTGCTCGAAGATGTCGAAGACTGGGATAGTCGGAGGGATCAGCTCTACATTTAACTTAGGCGCTGAACTCTTGGAGGAGTAAGTGAACTTGCCGCTGCCCACCATGATACCCTTCTTCGCCCCCACCTTGTCCACAAGGTTCTTCAGGTCACGTATGTACGCGATGCCGATTGTGCTCTGACCTATTAAGCAGACCATCACGAACCTTTCTTCACCCCTTGAGAGGTAGTAGGTTATGATGTCGCCCGCCCGCTCCTCATTATCTATTTTAAGATTTCGGTACTTGATGATGAGGGCTGCTCTCTTCTCTTCAATGGTCTTCTCCTTGTTCACACCTATCACTCCTTATTATCTTGCTTTGAGGCGTTTTACGATGGGTGTCCGTACCTTCCTGAAGATCCTATAACCGCAGAAAGGGCAACGGAAAGAGATGTAGCGTTCAAGCTCCCTATACTCGACCCTACGCCCGCATCGGACACACTCGTAGACGGGGCCTCCTTGGGGCTCTTGCTGATCGGAATTCTGATCCATGGCTTCCACCGTGCACATAACAACTTTCAAGACTTGTTTTAAAACATAGCGTCTATTGGACTACCTTCAACGACCCTATCCGATACAAACCCCTGTATCTTCACCTCTATGACCCTCCCGGCCTCGAAGTCGACACCCTGAACGAGCACCATGGGCCCATGGAGTAGAGGGTACGCAACCACCTTCCTACGGTCCTTATCGTAGGGTTCGGCAAGGACGACCCTCAACCTCGTGCCCACTAACTTCTCTTTGATCCGTATGTTGGCGTTGACGGCGACCTCCTGTATTCTCTTGCTAAGAGGTTCCCTCACCGTCGGCGGCGCCGTTGGATGACCTGCGAAAGCGGACATTGGGAGGGACTGGAAGCGGTAGAGTATTATCCGGGAGGCGCCCGCCTGTACACTTGACTTAATGGCCTTAACTGTTACAGCGACAGTCTCTTCGCTCTGACCCGGCAGCCCATGGATGAAGTAGACGTATGGCTTCATGCCCGCACGCTTCAGCCTTCTGACAGCCATCAGGTTCTCATCGGGGCTCGATGCCCTACCAAGAAGGACGCTATGCCGGACTGAACCGGTCTCTAAACCTATGTTAACCGGAGTTCCAGCAAGGTATCGGCCGAGAATCTTGGCCGCTCTCTCAGTGACGAGGTTCCCCTTGATGTTCTCCATGATGACGGACGCCTCGCCATCAATAACCTGATCCAGGGAGGTGAGCTCCGAAAGGAGCCCCTCAATGACCTCGTAGTTAGGCTCCGGCGCCCGGGGATCTGTGAGGGGCTCGGGCTCAACCAGAAGATCCCTTCCATAATCAAGGAAGCCAGGGGCGCTAAGGACGACCCGTCTAACCCCCATGTCCAACAAAGCCCTCACCTCTTGGATCACAACTCCCGTCTCCCTGCTCTTGGGGGGACCATACAGGCTGGGCACGGAGCAGTACCCGCAGCCAGGAGGCAGTCCAACCGGACAGTAGTAGCGATCCTCAAGGGAGCCCTCTCGGCATGAGCCACAGTTGATGCAGAGACCTTCAGAGTCAGCCAGCCCGGCCCGATGATAGTTGCTACAACCCCTCAAAACCTCTACGTAGACGCGCGCAGCGTGAAATAGAGGATAATCGGTTATGACTCGTGTAGAGGGTTTCAGATCGTTATAGGTGCCTCTTCTCATGAATGGGCGGAGACCGGTGAATCGGGTCTCTGCTCCTACGTTGTAGGCTAGGCCCCTGATGTCGGAGTATCTTTCATCATCGATTTCTGAGAAGTTGAGGTCCAAGACCTCTTTGAGAGTCTGTTCGCCCTCCCCGACGACCACAAGATCAGCTCGAGTCTTCTTGAGGGCTCTCTCAGGCTCGGACGCGACGGGCCCCCCTAGAAGTACGAAGCCCTCGTTCCTCTTCCTCCAGAGTGATATAACGCGCCTTATGGCCGTGAGGTCTGAGGACATCCCGCTCACGAGGAGCGTGTCGAAGCCCCCGAAATCCTTACGTCCACCGAGAAACCCCTCAGCAGTGAATATTGTTGGTGCGAGACCACACCCCTCTAGGACTCCAGCTACCGCTCTGGGACCTGCACCTATCACGTCCCTAGTGGCTTGGCGCTTCCCACGACCGCTGGCCAGGGCGTCGACTATCAGGGGGTTCACAGTATTCTACCGTCTGCAGGACGGTGATAAACGTTGTCGAACCCTCAAGGGATAAAAGGGGAACGGATGGGATATGGTATAGTGACCCCGCCCTTGAATAGCGTACTGCCCAACCTGACAATCGCGGCTCTCCTTTCCGTCGTCATAACAATATTCGTAACGCCGATCTTCAACCGTTTCTTCGTTGCTATAGGCGTCGCGGGCACCGACATCATGAAGAGGGAGAGGCTCCCTGTGGCCGACATGGGGGGGCCAGGTGTCATAGTGGGGTTCCTTTCAGGGGTCTTCGCCTACATCGCATTCGCCATCTTCATGAGACAGGAGATAGACGAGCTCATCAACATCCTTGCCAGCATAAGCACCATCCTCATAATATCACTCATCGGATTATTCGACGTCCTTACCTCCCTGTTGAAGCAGAGGGAGGGCCAGGGCATCTTTGAGAGGATGAAGAGGCGGGGTATCCCCGGATGGGTCTACTTCTTCATTCCTCTACCAGCGGCGGTCCCCCTCGCGGCGGTTAAAGCAGGTGTTAGCTCGATGGCGT
>DATLAV010000205.1:0-36959 GCA_035527235.1 Patescibacteria group bacterium
CCTGGGGTGGGATCCCACTCTCCCTCTTCATTGGAGCAAGAGCTGTCTCCTCGATCTCCTTCATCTGGTCTCTGTCTATGGGTGTCCAGTCCTCCTGTAGGCCAGCGTACTTAGCGGCAGCTATCCCGGCCCGCCTGGCGAAGGCGTAGGCTCCGGAGAGGCTGTCCTGCCAGATCTCGTCTCCGGCTGCGTAGAGCCCTGGGAGGGTGGTTCCCCCGTAGTAGTTGAAGACAGGCCCCCCGAGGAAGCCAACTGGCTGGCTCTCGAACTCGGCTGTTGCCTTCCTTCGGTCAACCCCCCGCTGCCTGTAGGTCTCCGTGAGGACGACGTCGGGGTAGTTCTTCTCGTCGCTGACGTAGGCCAGTTGCTTCGCCATCTGCTCCTCTGTAAGGTCCCTGGCGTCCCAGGAGAGGGGTCCGTTACCCTTGTGCTCTTCCATGTGCATGGCGTAGCTCCTGCTCCACCTCTTCCTGTAGGTCTCGGTGAGGAAGTCCTCCCCCTTGCCGTTGATGCATTTGCCCCCCCAGAAACGGGCCATGATGTTCCCCGACATGTGATCCGTACGGATGAGCTCCATCATCGTCAGCTCGCCCCCCGCCCTGTAGACCATGCCCCTGCCGTCTCCGCAGTTGGTCCCCATGTCCCTCATGAAGAACCATTTGGTACCCGGGTTGACGACGTAGGTCCTGCTGGCGCTCCCGGTGCACATCACCACGGCCTTGGCGTGGAAAGCCGTGAGCTCCCCGGTCCTCGTGTTGAGCCCGACGGCTCCGACAACCTTCCCGTCGCTGGTGAGGAGGTCCACCGCCATGGTGCGTTCCACGACCTCTATGCCCCTGCGCTCCACCTCGTCCATGAGGCATTTCTTCATCGTGCCGCCTTTCACCCAGCAACCGCTCTCCATCCTCTCCCCTATGCGCTCATGCCAGTAGCTGTCCCAGCTGCCGTCCTCCCTCTTGTAGATCTCGAGGCCCCAGCTCTCCAGTTCCCTGACGATGGGGGTGAACTCCTCCGCGATGATGTACTTGTCCAGGGGCCGCTCGATCCCCGACCAGCCGGAGCTGCTGCTCAGGTAGCCCTCGACGAACTCCATGCTCGTGGGGCCCCCCGGGACGTTGCACATCGGGTTGATCTCGCTGGTGTAGTGGCCTATCCCGAGGGCTCCACCGCTCCTGTGCACCGCCTTCTCCAGCACGAGGACGTCCCCCGTGTGGTCGCTCGCCTTGATGGCGGCCATGCTCCCGGCTGCGCCGGCCCCTATGACTAGGACATCCGTCCGTACGATCTTCATATCCAACTGTCAAATGACTTCTTTAGTTATAATTTTACTTACGTCGGAACATTAACCGTATAATGGTATGCGAGATGGAGACACGAACGGGGTCTCACCTGAAGATTTCTACGAATCTGACATTCGTTAAACAAGATGTCGTTCGTAAATAAACTGATAGGCGTTTTCTATGAATAATAATATTAACTTTCTCATTGTTGTATGCTGATTTCAACACGGTGGTCTAGTTGGAGCGGAAGGGCAGGCTGCAGGAATACTACTCAATGTTCAGGGAAGTGTTCAGCAACAAGAACATTCTGGCGATCTCCATCACCACTTCCCTCTGGAGTCTCATGGGGATGGGCTATCGCCCCTTCTGGACACTCTACCTGCAGGACTTCCTGGGAGCCTCGGTCACGAACATCGGCATCTTCTCGATGATCTCCACGGCTGAAAACCTCATATTCCAGCTGCCGGGGGGGCTACTGGCCGACAGGTACGGGAGGAGGAAGCTGATCATCTTCGGATCGGTCCTGAGGACTTTCGGGCCGATCCTCTACTTCCTGGCCCCAAGCTGGGAGTGGGTGATCCCCGGTGCTTTAGCGAGCGGCATGACGAGCCTATACATGCCTGCCTTCACCGCGATAGTTGCGGAGTCTCTGCCCAGTAAGAGGAGGGGCTCTGGCTATGGGGTCTACAACACGATCACACGCATCCCGAACATAATCTCCCCCCTCATAGGGGGGATCCTCATGGACACGTACGGGCTCTACAAGGGCGTCAGGATGTTCCTTTTGATGCATATCGGCGTCTCCATCTTGACGATCATCATCAGGTACTTCACGATAAAGGAGACAATGGTTCATAAAACTGGTAAGAGACCCTCCCTGATACCCACAGCCAAGACCTTCAGAGAACTGCCCCGCCCCATATTCATAATGATGATAGTGTCCATAATCGGAAGCTTCTCGGGGAGGCTAGTAGCGGACTATACCAACCTCTACGCCCTCGACATCCTAAAAATAACACCAACCCAGCTAGGATTCATCACCTCGATCGCCGGCCTGGTGCAGGCGACCCTCACGCTTCCCAGCGGGATGCTCTCCGACAAGTACGGCCGTAAGAACAACATCATGGTCTCAAGGGTCGTCTCGCCCGTCACCCAGTACTTCATGGCGGCTGTCACGGGATTCCAACCATACCTGCTGGTGAGGGCTTTCAACGCGATCGGCCTGGCCTTCGGGGGCGGCGGCGTTCGGGCGGGGGGGTCCGCCTGGAACGCCCTGATCGCCGATATCGTTCCCTCTCAGAAGAGGGCCACCGTGAACGGTGTGATAGGCACCCTCACCGCGGTCGTCGCTGCACCGTCCTCTGTTCTCGGCGGTTGGCTCTGGGAGACGTTCTATCCCCAGTTACCCTTCCAGCTCTCGGCTGTCATCGGCTTGGTCGCTGCTGCGGTTTTCTGGGTGGGCGTCCATGAACCGGAGAAGGCGCTCGAAGAATGACCCAATTTACTCCACGCGCGCGTCATTAGGTGAGATCGTGGCAGTAATACGCGCTTTCGAGAGGGGCACGGTGGGAGCGCAAGGGCAAATATCGAATGGCGACCTGCCCTATTTTTCAAGCTCCAGATAGAATGTGTGTTCTCTGTCCTCCACTTTTACCGTCTTGAATCCTGCATCCTCAGCCAGCTCCCTGAGGGTCTGGGCGCTCTGTTTCTTGAGGCTGGATCCGTAGCCGGTCTCGACGGTCTCGTCCGGCATAACAATCTTGAGGGGGATGACGAAGTGCTTCTTATCACCGGATTTCTCGGGGATGTCCGCGTCCCAGATGTGGAGCCTGGCGCCTGGCCTGAGGACCCTATGGGCCTCGGCGAGGACCTTGGGTATCTGGTCGTTGGGGATGTACATCAGGGTGTAGAAGGCCGTGGCGGCTGTGAATGAGTTGTCGAGGAATTTAAGGTCCGTGGCGTCCATGACGACCTTAAGGGCGTCGTTGTCAGTCTCCTCAAGTTCCTCAGACCGTTTGTCGATAGCTACAACTTGCATGCCGTTAAGCTTGCCAATGATGCCTTCTCCTCCGCCTCCGAGATCAAGAATGAATCCGTCGGTTATGATGGATTTGATCTCGATGGTCTGCTGTTCCACCATGAGGGCCTGGGCGAGATATTCCTCCTGGCTCATGGGTCTTCGTGGCAAATTTGAGTTAAGGATATAATATACTGTTCGGTGTTTGTGTCCAGTGCTGCGCGCGCAGTATAATGGAGCCCCGGGTGGGATTTGAACCCAGGTAGCATAAATCATTCAAGCTATTCAGGAGCTGAACAGTGGCTATACAGCTTCAACACACATAAGAAAACACCCAGAAAAACACTCCAAAACACAAAACAACTCCAAAAAAAACCCCTTTTACCTCCATTATGATAGAGGGGGGAGGGGGTCACATAAAATAGAGCCCCGGGCGGGATTTGAACCCGCGGCCAACAACTTACGAGGCTGCCGCTCTGGCCTCTGAGCTACCGGGGCACAGCAACTCCTAATGAAGAGAATCCCATTTTTAAGACGTGCGGTCTAGAAGATCTTCCTCAGCACCGCAAGGATCCCCATCACGAAGAAAACGGAGACCGCCAGAAACTCACTCCCCGTGAACCAGTAGACCGCAAACGCGATGACCGCCCCCGGGATCAGCACTATCACGAGCCCCGCAATGTAGGAGAGCACCGCCCCCAGGATCAGGAGCACGAACAGCCCTATCAGGAGACCCAGCCACTCGTAGGGATCCAACCCTGGAACACCATGAGAAGGAGAGGCGATCCTCCCTAAAAACATCTCACATAGGCTTCGACGTGACGCCGGCCTTCACCAGCTCCTCGAACCTCTCATCCGAGACCCCCAGGAGCTCCCTGAGCACCTCCCTGCTGTGCTGCGCCAGCACCGGCGACGCCGTCCTCACCTCACCGGGGCTCTCAGTCATCTTCACCGGGAAGTTGAGGAGCTTCAGCTTGCCCGCCTTGCCATGCTCCACCTCCACGAACATGTCCCGGGCGTTCAGGTGGGGATCCTCGATAGTCTCGTTCACGTGGTAGATGGGCGCCACGGGAAGCCCCATGCCGACGAAGAGGTCGACGGCCTCGTCCCGGGTCATGGATGCGACCCGCTCCTCCAGCATCTCCTTCGTAGGCTCCTCCACCTCCATCCACTCCTTCATCTTGTCCATGCCTCTGGGCCCGAAGCCCGCCAGCCTGACCCAGCCGCCGTCGCTCGTCTTCAGTATGCCGCCGATGCCGCCCCTCCCCATGGGATACTTCTCCCGGATCTCCCTCGGGGTCATCCCGAAGAGAAGGTAGGCCGTGATCGCCGTGTTGTACGCGGACATGCAGTCGAACTGGGCGACGTCGATCATCTGCCCCTTCCCCGTCCTGTCCCTATACCTGAGGGCGGCGAGGAGAGACATGGCCGCCATCGTCCCGGGGCCGAGGTCCCCGTAGGCCTGGGCCATCTCGATGGGAGGCCCTTCGGGATCGTGGCTCTCCCCGGTGAGCCGGGTGTGACCGCTCATCGCCTCCGCAATCATTGCGTAGCTCCTCCGCTTCGTATAGGGCCCCGTCTGACCGAAGCCCGAGAGCGCCGCGTAGATAACCTTGGGGTTCAGCTCCTTGAGAACGTCGTATCCGAAGCCCAGCCGCTCCATAGCACCGGGGCTAAAGTTCTGGACCACAACATCCGAGACCTTCACCAGCTCCTTGAATATCTCCGCGCCCTCCGGCTCCTTCAGGTTGAGGGTGAGGCTCTTCTTATTCAGGTTCAGGTGGTGGAACGTGTAGCTGGAACCCCCCTTCAGGGCTCCCTCGGCCGCCCGGTCGATGGCCCCCCACGGCGGCTCGATCCTGATGACCTCCGCCCCAAAGTCCGCCAGCATCATGCAGCACCACGGCCCGAACCAGACATGGCACAGATCCAAAACCCTGATGTCGTCAAGTACCTTCATCCAACAGACCTCCAGATTTAAAGGAAATAACCCAGCAAGCATATTTGACGTTTTCCAGAAGGCAGCGGTAAAGTTATTGGCTCCAGAAAACCCCATGGACCATGATGAGACCATGCCAAAGACGGTGGGAGAAATAGGGGAGAGGGGCCTCATAGAGCTGATGCTCCGCCACATCACCCCGATGCCCAACATGCCGATACCCTTCTGGGACGACGTGATGGCGGTCAGCCTCGGCGACGGGAGGGCCGCGGTGATGAACACCGACATGCTCGTCTGGAGCACCGACATCCCCCCGGGCATGAGCCACTTCCAGGCCGCCAGAAAGGCGGTGGTCATGAACTTCAGCGACCTGGGGGCGAAGGGCGTCCAGCCCCAAGCGTTCCTCTCCAGCCTCGGCATACCCAGGGACGTCAGAGTGGACGACGTCGAAGAACTGGCCAAAGGCTTCGAGGCCGGGGCACGGGAGTACGGCGGATACGTCATAGGAGGGGACACAAACGAGGCCCCCGACATCATCATCAGCGGAGTAGCGTTCGGCGTCGGCGAAGAGAACAGACTCATGAAGAGGAAGGGCACGACGCCAGGGGACGTCCTCGCCGCCACCGGGAGGTTCGGCGATACTGCCGCCGCATTCAAGATCCTCCTAGAGGGCGTCGACGCACCGGACGCGCTCAGGGAAAAACTGCTGGCATCCGTCTACACCCCAAACGCAAGGGTGAGGGAGGGCATCGCCCTCGGGGAGTCCGGCGCGGTCACAGCCTCTATAGACTCGAGCGACGGCCTCGCCGTCAGCCTCTACGACCTCTCCCGGAGCAGCGGCGTCGGCTTCAAGCTCCACACACTGCCCATCTCAGCCATGGCCGAGGAGTTCGCTGGCATCCACGACATGGACCCCGGGAAGCTGGCCCTCTACGGCGGCGAGGAGTACGAACTCGTCTTCACCGTGAAGCCCTCAGAGATGGATATGGCGAGGGAGGCCCTAAGAACAGTGGGTTGCGACCTCTTAGAGTTGGGTGTGGCCACGTCTACGAGGAGGATGGTGTTGGTGGAGGATGGCGTGGAGACCCTCATCAAGAAGGGGGGCTGGGAGCACTTCACGGGTTAATGAAGAAAAGATGAAAAAGGTCCTCTAAGTGGGATAAAACTAGGCCAGAAGACGCGATTAAAAGATATTTTAATACCATTTTTCATAAATTTCAGTTAATCCAGCCCGTCTACCTGAGGGGATCGCAATAAAGCTCTTATTTCCCTTGGACATCTTTACTCTCATACAAGGGTCGAGACGTTTTGGACAAAGCTCAATCAAAGGTACTACGCAGGATCGACGAATGGAAGCTCAAGCTCATCGACCTGAGCAGGCGAAACCGCCTCGTCAACTTCAGGCCCACCAGGAGCTCCAACACCCAGTTCGACGAGCCCGGGATGAACGCCGTCTTCGAGAGGCTCGTCACCGAGAACAAGTGGTGGGAGATCTGGATGCCCCCAGCGGAAGGCGAGAGGGCGACGCGCCCCCGGAAGACCCAGGTGGTCCCATCGACGCAGGAGCGCAGCCAGCTGGAGAGGATCCTGAGGAACCTCGCCCGCCGGTCGGCCTCAGAGTACAGGGAGAGGGGGATCAGGGTACTCTACGTGACCTTTGGAATGCTTAGGTGGGTCGACTCGGGCACCAGCGAGCAGCTCATGTCCCCCATCGCGCTGACCCCGGTGGAGCTCACCCGTAAGACGACCAGGGACCCCTACAGGATACAGATACCGGCCGTCGAGGACGAAGTCATACTGAACCCCGCCCTCAAGCTGAAGCTCCAGTACGACCACAACATCGAGCTGCCGCCCCTCCCAGACTTCGAGGAGAGAACACTGAGCGACTACCTAGACACGGTCCAGGAGGCGGTGGAGGGCACCGGCTGGTACGTTGAACCCACGGTCCAGCTCGGCCTCTTCTCCTTCTACAAGCTGGTCATGTACCACGACCTTGAGGAGAACGCCAACATCATCGCGGAGCACCCCCTCATCAAGGCCCTCGCCGGCGTCGCCCAGCCCCCCACGGCTGACGGCCTCCTGCCCACAGAGGGGGAGCTAGACGGCATCGTAGACCCTAAGGGCACATACCAGGTCCTCGACGCCGACAGCAGCCAGCAGCTCTGCATCCAGTACGCCCTCGGGGGGCAGAGCTTCGTGATGCACGGCCCCCCGGGCACCGGGAAGAGCCAGACTATCGCCAACATGATCTCCGAGTTCATCGCCGCCGGGAAGAGCGTCCTCTTCGTCAGCGAGAAGATGGCCGCCCTCGAGGTCGTCTACAGTCGCCTCAAGGCGAAGAACCTAGACGACTTCTGCCTCGAGCTCCACAGCCACAAGGCGAACAAGAGGGAGGTCGTCGCAGAGCTGAAGAGGTCCATGGACGAGCACCTGAGTCTAAGGGGGGGCATCACCGACGAGGAGCTAAGCAGGCTGGCGTCACGCCGGGACCAGCTCAACGCCTACGTCGAGGCCCTCCACATCAGGAGACAGCCCATGGAGATGAGCGCCTACGAGCTCTTCGGCAGGCTCGCGCGCCTCGAGGAGGCCCCCTTCCTCCCCAGCGGTTACCCCGCGTTCAACACCCTGAACCAGGCGAGGCTCTTCGAGCTCGAGGAGAAGATGAGGAGGCTCACCAACGCCTGGGCCGTCGTCGAGGAGGGGCAGAGGTTTCCCTGGAGGGGGTGCAGGGAGGAAAGGTTCACCCCCGAGACACGCTCAAGCTGGATGGCCCTCCTGGATGGAGCCATCTCCACCATCGAGGGGCTCAAGGAGGCCACGACCAGGTTCACGGAGACCCTGGGGCTGGAGGCCCCCAAGACCACCGCAGAGTACGAGCGCCTCCAGAGGCTGGCGGAGCTCATCACGGCGACGCCGAGGCCCCCCATGAACTGGTTCGAGGACGTCGACCTCGATGGCGTCAAGGACAGGACAAGGGACCTCAGAAAGGAGTGGGAGGCCTACTGGAACGAGCGGAGGGCGTTGGAGAAGAGCTACGACAGCAGGTTCCTCGTCCTCCCGCCGGGCACCGCCGACCGCATAGAGGGGGAGTGGAGCTCACTGAAGGAGGTCCTTAAGCCCGCCTCGAAGGGAGACGGCGATCTCCTGAAGCAGATGACGGAGCTCAACGAGTACGCCACCAACCTCCGGGACGGGATGCTCAAATGGAAGAAGGACGCCGACGCCACTGCTGAGTTCCTGGGATTGAAGACGGACGTCGAGACTCCAGAGAGGGCGATGCAGCTCTCCCAACTCGCCGACCTCTGCGAGGGGGAGACCAAGCCCGAGAGGGCGTGGCTCGACATGAGCAGACTCCAGGAGACGAGGGCGCTGCTCGAGAGCCTCAGGGAGCACTACAGCGGGAGCGAGGAGCTCAGGGGCAGGCTCGACGTCTACACGGAGGAGCTCCTCACCCTCGACCTGGACCGTCTCATCGGATGGTACGAGGGCTCCGGCAAATCCTTCCTCAGGTTCCTTAACCCCAGCCACTACAGCATCCAGGGAACCGTCTCCAGGGTCAGCAGGTCAGGCAGCGTGCCCGAGACGATACTCGACGACCTGAAGACCGCCAAGGAGCTCGTCCAGCTCCAGAGAAAGCTCGCCGAAGGCCAGGAGGACGCAAAAAAGGCCCTGGGAAGCTACTACACCGGCGACAGGCCCGACTTCGAGGCCGCAGAGAAGGCCCTGGAGACCGCCGAGACGGCCATCAAGATCGCAGGGAGAGCCAGGGCACCCAAGGCCTTGAGGGACAACCTTGCAGCCGGCACCAAGCCCGGGAAGGACCTCCTCGAGGTAGGCCACAGGCTAAGGGACTCCCTCGCCGCCTGGAGGAAGAGGACCCGGGAGGTGGGAGGTCTGGTGCCCCCGAGGAGGATTCCGACCTCAGGGAAGTCACTGGAGAAGAGCACGTTCAAGGAGATCGATGAGTGGGCCTACGAGGTCGGCGAGAGGCTTGGGGCCCTGAGCAGGACATCAGCAGAGGCCCTGGCGACCCGGAAGACAGAGCATCCACCCCACATGGGGGCCCTCATCCTGGACCTTAGGAGGGTCGAGGGGCTCCAGAGGTTCGAGGACCACGTCGAGGGGCTCAAGGAGGAGATGCAGGGCTCCTTCGGCCACCTCTACGCCGGGCTCCTCACCGACTGGGACGCCGTCGCCGGGGCGGTGGACTGGACCAAGAGGGTGATCCGGGCCCTCTCCAGCGGCGTGCCGGACTCCCTGAAGAGGCGTGCCTCGGACGGGGGCGGCGCCATGCCCGCGAACCCCGGCGTCAGTGAGAGGCTCGAGAAGCTTGGGGGATACGTAGAGGAGCTGAACGGCAGGTTCGAGGAGCCCATCTGGAAGGGCCGACGGGAGGCGATGGCCCCTGAGAAGATCATGGATAGGATGAGGGCGCTGAGGTCCCGCATTGACGACCTCCAGACCTGGGTCGACTACAACACCATCACAGCGGAGCTCTCCAGCGACGGGCTAGGGGCACTCCTTGAGCAGATGATCCAAAAAAAGATCGGCCATGACGTGCTCCTAGATGTCTTCCACAAGTCGATCTACCAGGGGTTCCTCGACATGGTCTTCAGCGAGGACATCAACCTCAGCGACTTCAGGGGGAAGGAGCACGAGCAGCTGATCGACGACTTCCAGGAGCTGGACCGCAAGTTCATCAGGCTCTCCGCGCAGAGGGTCATCGAGGCCGCCAACGAGCACAAGCCCCAGGGCGTCTTCGTTGTGGCGCCGGACTCGGAGATCACGATACTGAGGCGGGAGGCCACCAAGAAGAGCCGCCATATGCCCCTGAGGGAGCTCTTCGAGAGGATCCCCAACCTGATCTGGCGCCTCAAGCCCTGCCTCATGATGAGCCCCATCAGCGTCAGCCAGTTCCTGAAGCCTGGAGCCATCCACTTCGACCTCGTCGTCTTCGACGAGGCGTCACAGATCTACACTGAGGACGCCGTGGGCTCCATCTACAGGGGGGACCGGCTCGTGGTGGCCGGGGACCCGAAGCAGCTTCCGCCGACGCCGTTCTTCCAGTACTCCATGGACGAGGACTTCGACTGGGACGCCGCGAACTACGAGTTCGACGTCTTCGACAGCGTCCTAGACGAGTGCATGTCCATCGGGCTCCCGGTGAAGATGCTCAGGTGGCACTACAGGAGCAGGCACGACTCCCTCATCAGCTTCAGCAACGACAGGTACTACGACGGCCGTCTCGTCCTCTTCCCGGCGTCGAGGATGGGGGCGGAGGACCTGGGCCTCGAGTTCGTCTACGTGGAGGACGGCGTCTACCAGAGGGGGCGGGCCAGGAACAACCCGAGGGAGGCCGAGGTGGTGGCCGACCTCGTCTTCGACCACTTCCAGAGGCATCCGGACAAGACCCTTGGGGTCGTCACCTTCAGCCTGAGCCAGATGAACACGGTGCAGGACGCAGTGGAGAGGCGGCTCCGTGACCGCCCCAAGTTCGAGCAGCACTTTAAGGAGGACAGGCTCAACGGCTTCTTCGTGAAGAACTTGGAGAACGTCCAGGGCGACGAGAGGGACGTCATGATCTTCAGCGTCGGCTACGGGCGCGACGAGGACGGGCGCATCACCATGAACTTCGGCCCCCTGAACAAGCAGGGGGGCGAGAGGAGGCTCAACGTCGCGATCACCAGGGCCCGGGAGAAGGTGGTGCTCGTCAGCTCCATCAAGTACGACGACATCAAGCTCACCTCCACCCAGGCCGAGGGGGTCCACAGCCTCCACTACTACCTCCGCTACGCCGAGAGGAGGCCGAAGAACCTGGAGGAGACGAGGGGTGACGCTGGCTTCGCCTCACCCCTGGAGATGGACGTCGCCGAGGAGGTGGAGGGCCTCGGCTACGAGGTGGTGCCCAGCGTGGGCTCCAGCTCCTTCAGGGTCGACCTCGGCGTCGTGGACCCCAGGAACCCGGGGAGGTTCATCCTCGGCATCATGTGCGACGGTGACACCTACAGGGAGGCCAGCATGGCGAGGGACAGGGACCGGCTGAGGAACCAGGTGCTGGAGAACCTGGGGTGGAGGATCCACCGGATCTGGTCCCCTGACTGGGTTCAGAGGAGGTCCACCGAGCTGAAGAGGCTGAGGAACGCCCTCAAGGACGCAGAGAGAGGACCGAGGACCATGGAGGTCCTCGACGAGACGTCCGCGCCCACCCCCGTTAGGACCGTGAAGAGGGGAAGGGTCGAGGAGGCGAGGGGAAACGACCTCCCGGAGGTGGAGCCCTACAGGTTCGCTAGGTTGAGACCCGACCACCTCTTCAGTAGGTACTCGGCCGAGTTCAAGGAGAGGTACATGGCCCAGTACCACGCAGAGGTGAAGAGGCTTCTCCCCCAGCTCGTGGCGGTGGAGGGACCCATCCACAGGGATCTCGCATACAGGCGGCTGAACACCGCCTTCAGGCTGAGCCGGGCCACCCAGAGCTTCGCGGACGCCTTCTTCGAGGAGATCGACTGGCTGGTGACCAGGGGCGAGCTGAGGTGCGTCGACGGCTTCCTCTGGCCGGTGGAGGACGTCCCCCTGACGGTGCGCGTCCCCGTCGAGGGAGTTGAGGAGTCCTTCAGGGCCGTGGAGCACATCCCGCCCGTGGAGATCGGCAACGCCGTCGTCCTTGTCGTGGGTCACTCCCTCGGGATCAGCGGGGAGTCACTGCTCAACGAGACCGCCAAGCTCCTGGGGTTCAAGAGGATGACCGAGAGCGTCAGCCAGACAGTGACCGGCATCATAGGGAAGATGAACCGGGACGGCGTGCTCAAGCTCCAGGAGGGGCTCTACACACTTTCTGGTAAGATGAATTAGGTGAGTGGCGCCGCCGATCGGATTCGAACCGATGACCAACTGGTTAACAGCCAGACGCTCTACCGAGCTGAGCCACGGCGGCTTTTGCGATACGGGGGATCTCTTCCCCCTTCAGGTTGCCCGTGGGGGGACTCCTCCGTCTCACGGGAATGGATGCTGTCGTATTAAAAAATTTGTTGGTAGGTGTGCAGGCGCTCTTCAGCGCGGGTGGATGTCTGATCGTCAATTTTAATTTAAGGTCTGAAATCTGATGTCTATGCGTTTATGCGGACCTACTTTTTTGGGTGAACCTCGCAATTTTTCGTAAAAACAGCCCATTTGACGACGTATTTTCAATTCATGCTATAATTGCGATAACCTTTTAACCGGCATGCAGCCCCATATAGCACACCAATACCAAAAAGATACCTGGAGGAGTCTGTGTGTCGAGATCGAATACTGTTTTCATTGGTAGGAAGCCGGTTCTCAACTACGTGCTCGCCGTTATGACCCTGTTCAAGAGCGGACAGGAAGAGGTGCTCGTCAAGGCGAGGGGCAGGTCCATCAGCACGGCCGTCGACGTTGTCGAGGTCACCAGAAACCGGTTCATGTCAGACATGAAGGTAGGGGAGATAATCATTGGTACCGAGGAGCTCACATCTCCGGACCGACCGGGTCCGACGAACGTGAGTACCATCGAGATCAAGATCCACCGCTGAAAACATTTAAAGGGCATCTCGCACTGGCTTCTCCGGAATCGCCGGAGGAACAGCTGAGTGCAAACACAACTATGTGAGTTCTGTCTTAGGAGCGGGATGCTCTGCTCGAAATGCCAGGAGAAGGTCAGGAAAGGCGAAGTAAACGATCTCTACATGAAGGTAGCGCAGTATCTATTGGACGTCGAGAACAAATATCCGGCTCTACAGAAGGCCCGACTGGACAAGACCTTCGAGACCGGCGGATTTCTAGTGCTCGTGGTCGGTCGAGGGGACCGCAACAAGTTCATGACCGACGGCGGGAAGCTGACGAGGGATGTCGGCGACAGCTTCGGCCGTAGAGTACTGGTGATCGAGGATGGGGTGAACGACAGGGGTTTCCTGGAGGACCTCTTCTCGAGCCAGCACATCGTCACGATAAACATAATCTGGCTCCCCGACGGGACCACGGAGACCCGGATCGTGCTTCAGGGAAGGGGCGCAAGGCGCCTCAGCAAGAAGCGGATCAAGGCGCTCACGGATATAGCGAAGGAGGTCCGTAAAATGGACCTCAGGGTCGAGTACGCCTACTGACCCACCAAAGTTTTTATAGCATACAGGTTTCTTCACCCATTGGTTTCGGCCAGGAGAAGCCATGAATGTTCGAGCGAATCTACATCGAAGAGGCCAAGGCGAACGTGGGGAAGACCGTCACCCTGGCCGGGTGGGTGACGAGGACCAGGGAGCTGAGGAAGATCAGCTTCGTCATACTAAGGGATAAGACGGGGGAGGTCCAGGTCACCGTCAAGGACGACGACCAGAAGGCGTTCGTCTCCTCGCTGGGCAGGGAGGACGTCGTAAAGGTCACGGGGAAGATGGTGGAGAGCCCCATCGCCAACGCGGGCGTGGAGTTCGTCCCCGAAGCGTTGGAGGTCGTCAGCAAGGCGGATCAGCCCCTGCCCTTCGACCTCTTCGGTAGGGTCGAGTCTGAGCTGGAGACCCGACTCAACTACAGGTTCATGGACTTTCGAACCCCCAAGACGGGGGCCATCTTCCGCATCCAGCACGTGTTGCTCCAGACGTTCCGTAGCTTCCTGTCGGAGAGAGGGTACATGGAGTTCCAGCCGCCGTGCGTCATCGCGTCGGCATCAGAGGGTGGCGCCGATCTGTTCATGCTCCCCTACTTCGAGAAGCAGGCCTACCTGGCGCAGAGCCCCCAGCTATACAAGCAGATGTGCGCCATCAGCTTCGAGAAGGTGTTCACGGTGACTCCTATCTGGAGAGCGGAGAAGTTCAACACGCCGACCCATCTCAACGAGGTGAGGCAGATGGACATCGAGCAGGCCTTCGCCGACGACGAGACAGTGATGAAGGTGCTCGAGGAGACGCTGGCCCACCTCCTGAGCACGGTGAAGGAGCGTTGCGGCGACGAGCTGAAGCTCCTGGGCAGGGAGCTCACGGTGCCTGGGCTCCCCCTGAGGAGGGTGACCTACACCGAAGCCGTTGAGATGCTACAAGGGGCTGGGGATGAGATGATCTGGGGTGAGGACTTCACCAAGGCTCAGGAGAGGAAGCTCACGGAGCTCGTGGGCGAGGAGGCGTTCTTCCTCAAGGACTGGCCGTCGGTGCAGAAGGCGTTCTACGCGATGCCCTACGAGGACAACCCGGACATCGTCCACGCCTTCGACCTTCTCTACGGCGGCATCGAGCTGAGCAGCGGGACACAGCGCATCCACCTGCCCGATCTCCTCAGGCGGCAGCTAAAGCAGAAGGGGCTGAACCCCGACAACTTCAACCATTACATTGAGAGCTTCGCGTACGGTACGCCCCCCCACGCTGGCTGGAGCATCGGCCTCGAGCGGCTGACAATGACGGTGACGGGGATGGCCAACATCCGGGAGTGCTGCATGTTCCCCAGGGACCGCGAAAGGCTGGTGCCCTAGTGGGGTTCAGCTACAAGATGTGCATCGTCCTCCGCTTGGACCTCGGCATGAGCACGGGCAAGCTCATCGCCCAGGCCTGCCACGCCGCCGTCGGCGCCTCCGAGATGGCCAAGAAGGAGAACCACAAGGCCTGGATGAGGTGGAGGGACGAGGGCGGGAAGAAGGTCGCTCTGGAAGCCGAGTCCCTGGAGGAGCTGGAGGAGCTCGCTGAGAAGGCTGACGAGCTGGACATCGTAAACTACGTCATCCAAGACGCCGGACTCACAGAGGTGCCCCCCGGCACTGTGACAGCCATAGGGCTCGGACCCGACCTCGCGGAGAGGATCGACAAGGTCACCGGCAGCCTACCGCTGATTAAGTGACCTCCAGGCCGCCGCTATCACGGGATTCTTGTCTAGGTACTTCTCCCTCAGCCCCTCTTCGACGCGGTTGAATGGGCAGCTGAAGTTGACGCAGCGGGGGCAGTAGAAGAGGCTCAGGAGTGTGAAGCCGGAGACGACGGCGAGGAAGGTGGCTGCGACCAGCCCGGCGAATGCGATCTCGGCGGTGCCCCCTAAGCCTCCGGCGTAGACCGCCTGTAGACCCGTCAGCTCCGTCAGAAGGGGCAGCCCCCCGAAGACCGCGAAGCTCACCACCACAATAGCCCTCTCCCACCTGCCCGCGGGCGAAGGCTGATATCCCCAGAGCTTCGGCAGCCCGTGGTTGGCGTAGCATCGGAGGGTGAAACCCGTCCTCGAGTAGAACGGGCAGTGCCGGCAGAGGATCCTGCTCTCAAGGAGCGTGAAGAAGACGACTATGAAGGCGATATAGAGCGCCTGGAGGAGCCAGCTGCCGGTCACTCGCCCTGCGATGTACATTCCCGGCACCGCGGTGGCGGCGAAGGGGATGACGATGAGGAGGAATCCCCGGAGGTCCTCCCGCCTCCACCGGCAGTTGAGCTTCCCCCGCAGCTCGCAGCCCTCGCACTCGGCCTCGTCCCGCCAGGTGCAGAGGCAAAAGGGGTTGACCGAGCCCATGTCGCAGGCACCCTCTCGAGCACTACTCTAACTTTTGAACTAATAAGCCTAAGAGAGATACAAGAACTGCACGGAGTGTCAGAGCACTGATTCTCAAGGGAATGAGATGGGGGGAGACCGGGGACGGCGACCCCGTCCACCTGTACACACTCGCGAACGAGCGAGGGATCGAGGCGCGTATCTCGGACTACGGGGGCATCGTGACGTCGTTGATGGCGCCCGACAGGGATGGACGCCTCGTAGATGTCGTCCTCGGATACGACTCCCTGGGGGAGTACGTCGAGGACGCCACCTATTTCGGCTGCCTCATCGGCCGGTACGCCAACCGCATAGCGTTGGGCCACTTCACACTCGACGGCGTCGAGCACTCGGTGACCGTCAACAACGGCAGGAACCACCTCCACGGTGGCGCCAAGGGGTTTAACAAGGTCCTTTGGGAGGCCAAGGAGCAGAGAGGGGAAAACTCCGTCGGCGTTCGGCTCACGTACCTGAGCCCGGACGGCGATGAGGGGTACCCCGGCAACCTGCTCGCTCAGGTCACGTACACCCTCACGGAGGGGAACGAGCTGATTCTGGACTACGCGGCCTCCACCGACGCCGTCACGATCGTCAACCTGACCAACCATTCCTACTTCAACCTGGCGGGCCACGGTAGCGGTGACGTCCTGGATCATATGCTGACTTTGAACGCCGATCGCTTCACCCCCGTCGACGGGGAGCTCATACCCACCGGGGAGCTCAGGGACGTCGAGGGGACGCCGATGGACTTCAGGAGGCCGACCGCCATCGGGGAGAGAATAGACCACCCGCAGCTCGTGTTGGTGGGGGGCATCGACCACAACTTCGCGCTGAGCAGGGGCTCGGATGGGATGGCGTTCGCGGCCAGGGTCCATGAGCCCCTCTCGGGGAGGACCCTTGAGGTCTCCACGACGGAGCCGGGGATCCAGATCTACACGGGCAACTTCCTCCAGGAGGGGAAAACGGGGAAAGGAGGGAGGACGTACGGACCCCGGGGGGCCATCTGCCTGGAGACCCAGCACTTCCCTGACTCACTCAACAAGATGAACTTTCCCTCGACCGTCCTCTGGCCTGGCGAAACGTACAGGCAGAGGACTGTCTACAGGTTCACTTAGGAAAAAGGTCAGGAGAGGACGAGCCTCTTCCTGTCTATGCCGGCCCTCGGGCAGCGGACCTCGATGGTGACCTCGGCCGGCTTCTCCGCCTTCACCACCCACTCGACGTTCCGCTTGGTCCTGTCGATGACGTCGCCTCCAACGACCCGGGGCTTCAGCAACTTCGCGGACCGCCCGTCCAAGTGGCCCATGTTCACCTTCTCGTGGCCCATGATGAGCTCGACGCCATCGGGCATCTTGAGCGCCGCGACGACGGGCTTGGAGACCTTGACCTTCACCCCCTGCTGGGTGACGTTAGTCGACATGAACCCCGTGTTCTGCACCCTCGCATCGACCTTGTAGACGGTCTCCGCTACCTTCGACACCGTCGCGTCCGCTATCGTCAGCCTCGGCAGCATCGCTGCGTGGCGGAGGGCGAACATCATGCACTTGTCCGCCTCCTCCTCGAGCCACCTGCCCGGGGGGGCGTTCCGCCTAGTGTACTTTGTGTTGATGCCCCCGATCTCCACGGGCCCCAGCTGGGGGTGCTCGTGCTCGTGCCAGTCGACGAAGCCCTCCGGGTAGTTGCCGTCGATCCACTTGAGCTCCCTGAGCTGCTCCTCCTCGCTGAGGTCGCTGTAGCTGAAGTCGACGCCGCCCCTCTCCAAAAAGCCCCCGTAGCCTAGCAGCCTCGGCCAGTCCCAGAGCTCGACGCTGAAGACGAAGGCCCCCAGGTGCTCGTAGAAGAAGCTGGTGGCGCAGCCCCTGCGGAAGGGGCGGTCGTCCTCGAAGGTGAAGTCGTCGTAGATGCCGATAGCCGGGTAACCGGTCTGCTCCTTTCCAATGTCGGCGAGGACCTTGTAGACGGCGATGTCTGCCTCTAGGCCCTGGTCGATGAACCAGCTGTCGGGGCGGGTGGCGCTCTCCCTGAGGATGAGGCCGCCGCTGGTATGGAACGTGTGGATGCCGCTCAGGTTGGGGTGGTCGGCCCAGAAGTCGGCGATGGCCCGGGGCTCCCTCTCCCAGAGGGGGAAGAGCCCGGCTCCGCCTAGTGGGAGGCCTCCGGGGACCCAGTAGGCGGGGTAGTTGCGGTTGGTTCCCCCTATGTACCGCTTGGGGGCCATGGTGATCTCCTTCCCGGGCTTGTACTTGAGGAACTTACCCTCCCTGAGGACCCTGTAGAAGGGTTCGTCATCATCCGCATCCTCGGGCGCCCTCTTGAGCATCAGGCGCGGGTCCTTCCCTGAGACCTTCCAGTCCCCAGCCGGGTTCACGATACGCATATAGACGATGGCGCCGTCCCCGTCGACGTCCTCCTCGTAGTGCCCCTCCCCGTCCGGGAAGTCGGGGTTGGGTATGCCACCCCCCGTGCGGTGGTAGGGCTGGGTCAGGAAGATCTCCGCCCCGTCGGGGTTGACCCTCGGCAGGATGTATATCGCCGTACTGTCCAGGAGGTCTGTGACGAACTCGTCCTTCCCGTAGTTCTCCAGGAGGTATCCCACAGTGTAGAGGCAGACAGCTGAGCCCGTCACCTCCCCCGAGTGGGTGTTGCCGTCTATCCAGAGGCCTGGCTTCTCGTCGGCTGACCCTGTCTCCTTGTTGGTGATCTCCATGGTCCACAGGTCCCGGCCCTGTAGGGACTTCCCGATGGAGTAGAGCTCGGAGAGCCCCGGATAGGCCTCAGTGAGGCGCCTCATGGCGTCGTAGAGCTCACCATGGGTCCTGTAGGCACCATAGTCGATGTCTAGATCTGACATTGATTCTCTCGTAACTGGTTGTAGGATGTGGATTAAAACGTGTGAGGTGCAACAACCCCGTCTAAGGGCCCTTTGGACCCTTGAGTCGTGCAAGCATCTTGCTGATGTCGAATGTATTCATTGTTTCACGGAGCATGATGTTTGCATTCCCTACGCAGATCCTCGCGAATATGATCGAACTGTTAGTAGTAGAATATGGTATATACTGGAATATATGTAAATAGTATTAATTTATACATACAGACGAAAAGAAATTATCGGGATACTTCTGGTGAAATTATGATAGAGGTCAGATTTCACGGAAGGGGTGGACAGGGCGCCGTAACCGCTGGGGAGTTGATGGTCAACGCCGTCAATCTCGAGGGTAAGTGGGCCCAGTCCTTTCCCTTTTTCGGTGGTGAGAGAAGAGGAGCCCCCGTAATGGCTTTTCTTCGAATAGATGATCAGAGAATATGGCTGCACCAGCAGATCTATGAGCCTGACTGCTGCGTCGTACTGGACCACGGACTCGTAGTCTCAATTCCCTGGGCTGATGGGCTCAAGGAGGGGGGGATAGCCGTCCTGAACTGGCCGGGCTCACTAGACGACCTTGAGCTGCCCTCCAACCTATCCAAGATCGGCGTAGTTGACGCCATAACAGTCTCCAGCAAGGCGTTCGGTAAAAGAGCGTTCCCGATCACGAACACAACGATGCTCGGAGCTCTTGCGAAGACCACCGGATGGGTGGAGATAAGCAGCCTCGTTGAGACGGTGAAGGAAAAGTGGAGCGGCAACATCGCGGAAGCCAACATAACGGCCATCAAGGAAGCCTATGCCACCACGAAGGTGCATGAGGTCTGAACATGAAGGAGAAGGAGATAAGTCTTGAACTGGTGCCGGGCGGCTGGGTCAGCACGCCGAGACCGGCGCAGAAGACGGGTACCTGGAGGACGTTGAGGCCGGTCGTCGACGTGGAGAAGTGCATAGGCTGCGGCATATGCGAGAGCTTCTGCCCTGAGGCCACCATCAAGGTGATTGATGGAAAGGCTGAGGTGGACTACGAGTACTGCAAGGGCTGCGGCGTCTGTGCCAACGAGTGCCCCTCCCAGGCCATAACCATGGAGCTTGAGGTCGAAGAAGAGTTGGAAGGAGGTGGCTCCTGATGGCAAGGAAGGCCATGACAGGCAACAAGGCGTTCGCACACGGCGTGCGACTCTCCAGAGTCCAAGTCATATGCTCATATCCCATCACTCCCCAGACGACTCTCGTGGAGTACCTAGCCGATTTCGTCAACGACGGCGACCTAGACGCCGAGTACATCAGGTCGGAGGGTGAGCACGGGATGATGGCGCAGGCGATCGGGGCAGCCCAGACGGGCGCAAGGACGTTCACATCGACGTGCTCAGCCGGCTTCGCGTATGGATTCCAGGGGATCGTATCCGTGCCGGGGCTCCGACTTGGGAACCTGATGCTCGCCAACATCAACCGCCCTCTCGGGGCCCCTGGGGGCCTGCAGGCAGACCACTCCGATGGGCTGACCGCCCGTGACTGGGGATGGGTGTATCTCTACGGGGAGCACCATCAGGAAGTCCTCGACACAGCAATCCAAGCCTACAGGATAGGCGAGGATCACAGGGTGCTCCTGCCCACCATGGTGGGCGCGGAGGGGTACTACATCTCGTACACTACGGACCTCGTCGAGCTCCCCGAGCAGGAGCAGGTGGACGAATTCCTCCCGCCTTTCGACCCGGTGGGAGTTATCGACGCCGACAACCCCATGTCTCCTACGGTCTTCGGAACTACAGAACAGATGATGGGCATGAAGTACTCGGTCCACCAGGCCTCTCTCAGGGCCAAGGAGATAATCAAAGAGGTGAACGTGGAGTTCGGGGAGACCTTCGGGAGGACATACGGCAACGGACTCATCGAGGAGTACAAGGTTGAGGGCGCGGACGTCGTCCTCGTGACCATGGGGAGCTTCACGGGCAACGCGAGGAAGGCGGTGGACGACCTTAGGAAGGACGGGAAGAAGGTGGGACTCGTCAAGCTCAGGTCCTTCAGGCCCTTCCCGACGGAAGACTTCCAACGCATAGCCGAGGACACAAGTGCGTTCGTCGTCGTCTCAAGGCACGACTCTGCCGGAGGAGCCGGCGCTCCCGTCGGATACGACGTGAAGTCGGCCCTCTACAACATGGCCGAGAGACCCTTCATCCAGGACGTCGTCTCAGGCATCTGCGGCGTCGAGATAAGTTCGGACGACTTCGCAATTCTGGCTGAGAGGGGGCTCAAGGCAGTTGAGCGCGACGGGTTCGAGGAGGACCTAGTCTGGTACCCCAACATGAGAATAACGGAGCGCTTCACCGTCCCACCAATGCCAGAGGAAGTCAAGAAGAGCTTTGTATACCCCGGAACGGGGGCCTGTCAGGGATGCGGGATGACCCTTATCTGGAAAACGGTAATGGAGGCCGCAGGCAGGGATAGCGTTTACGTGAGCACTTCCGGATGTGGAGGGTGGAGCGGCCCCCACACGATGTGCATTGGGACAGGCGGCTCTGGTGGCAACCTACCCGGTGGAGCGGCGACAGCGGTAGGCATAAAGCGAGGGCTTGTGAAACTAGGCAAGACGAGCACGAATGTGATCCTCGGCAGCGGTGACGGCAGCTTCGGGGATATGGGTTTCATGGCGGCCTCTGGGGCGGCAGAGAGGAACGAGGACATACTCATGTTCGTATACGACAACCAGGCCTACATGAACACAGGGATGCAGAGGAGCGGTGCAACGCCCCACCTGGCATGGACCACAACGACGCCTGTGGGAAAAGTAGTGAGGGGAAAGCAGGCGCCCACGAAACCCCTTCCGCTGATAATGGCGGCCCACGGCATACCCTATGTGGCTACTGCCAGCGCGGCCTACATCCCCGACCTAAAGAGGAAGATCAAGAAGGCCCTCTCGATCAAGGGGTGCAAGTACGTCCATATATACAGCCCCTGCCCCACGGGGCACAGGTACCCGCCGGAGAAGGCCATCGAGGTCTCAAGGCTGGCCGTCCAGAGTGGGATGTGGCCCCTGTACGAAGTCGAGAACGGAGCGTACAGGATAACGGTCAGGCCGAAAGAGCTCAGACCCGTCTCGGAGTACCTCGGAGCTCAGGGGAGGTTCCGACACCTCACGGAGGACGAACTGGAGAAACTACAGGAGACGACACAGGAAGAGTACCACCGCCTGGAGCTTCTCGAGAAGATCACGAACGAGAATCTCTAGAATATTCCCCTTTTTATATGAAGTTTCTCAGGATTGACCAGGCTTTAAGGTCCCTTGAAGCCGCAGGCGGGGCAGCTGTACTCCCTTCCGAAGAGGCGGCAGCGCTCGCAGCGCCAGATGGTGACGGCTCCGCAGCTGGGGCACTGGAACTTGACCGACCTCTCCCCCGGCGTGATCCTTTTACCGCACGAGATGCATGATGGCATTACGCTCAGTCCACTATCAAGCCGACGGCTGTTCTATTTAAATGTTAAAGAACGGGGAGTCCAGCCGAGTTAACCTTCATGGGGCTATCATTACACTGTAGGAGGTTCCCCAGCGGGTCCCGACGACTCTGACATTGAACCGCAGGTTCATTATACCTGCTGGCGCCCGCCGATCCTACTGCAACCGTGAAGGAGTGCTGCATCCTTCTCTCGGAATCCCAAAGGTCGATCTACTCCATCTTGGATAGAGTGAGGACCGAGCTGTCCGACTCTACCCAGAACGACGGGGGCCAGGGGATGTCATAGTCGGGCCTCCCGTCGAGGGTCACCTTCACGTGAAGGGACTCGTCCCTCGACACCCGGGGAGCCTCGGACTCCACGGTGATGAATAGGGACAACAGGGCAGGCATGGGACGATCCTCCCTGAGGAAGATCACCTCGCCGGTACGAGCGTCGACGATGTACTCGCCGTAGTTGCAGCCGTGCTTGGTGCATCTCGAGCTGTACTCAACGTACCAGTAGTATCGTAACACTCCCACGGGCGTCGTCGAGACGTAGATGCGTTCGTAGTCACCGAGCTCAGAGAGGAGCCGTTCCCAGTTGACCATCATGAGCTTCAGTTCGGCGGTTGACACGGCGTCCCTGTGGACGATGCCCTCCCGGGGGTCCACCATCGTGCTGCCCTCTATGAGTTGGAGCACGTCCTCCCTGCTCAGGATGGTCTCCGGCTCAACCTCGTATCTCACGGTCTCCATCAGTGAGCCTTCGAGGTAGAGGACTGCCAGCCCTCCCACCGTGAAGGAGGCGAGGAGGAGGCCGAGCAGGATGAAGGAACGTCTGTAGGCACTCACGGAGTTTAAGCACTCATCTGTTAAAATAAACCTATACTTTAGAACGGTGTTCAAAGCCGATGAGATCTCCCTGGATCATGGGAAGAGGGCTACGAGCTCCCTGTACAGCATGGTGCCGAGGCTGCGAGCCACGACGCCCACCAGCTGCGGGTCGGTGAGGGCCGCCCGGAGAACTCTGCTCTGCATGTCCATGTCACCTCCCTCGACGAGGTGCTTGAGCCTCTCCTCGAGGCCAGCGTCTCCGACGGAGGCGAAGAGCCTGTCCAGCCGGTCGTCCGAGATCCGGTTGGCGAAGCGCCTCGCCCTCAGCATCGCGTTGAACTCGGATTCTAGCTCCTTTCTCCACCTGGCCTCGTATCTCCCAAGGACCACGGAGGACGCGTCGCCCGCCTCCAGGGCCTCGACGGCGGTCTCAGCCGCCATCCGGGCGCAGATGCCTCCCATGATGACGCCCCCGCCCGTCGTGGGCTTCACCTGCCCCGCCACGTCCCCTACCAGGAGCAGCCCCTCCCCGAACGTCCTCTCGACGGGCCCCCCGGTTAGGACGGGCCAGACCTTCGGGTCAGGGGGCTCGACTTCGCCGAATCGTCGCCTTAGGAATCCCCTGAGTCTCTCGGCGGGGTCGCCCCCCGAGTAGGCCAGGCCGCATCTCAGGCTGGAATCTCCTGTCGGCACGGTCCAGGCGAAGAGCCCTGAAGCGAAGCCTCCCATCCACACCTCGACCATGTTGGTCTCGACTTCCACCTCGGAGATCCCCACGTTGACGCCGGCCAGGACGCCGTCCCTCAGCGTCTGAAATCCTAACTGGCGGGCCAGTGTTCCGGATACTCCCTCGCAGTCTATGACCACTTGAGCTTCTTCGGCGCCAGAGGGTCCTTGAACGCCCTGGACACGCCCGCCTTTGACCGTCAGCCCCGTGACCCGGCAGCCGGTCCTTATCTCCGCCCCGGCGTCCAGCGCGGAGTCGGCGAGGCCCCTGTCGAAGGCGGCCCGGTCGACGATGTAGGCCCGGGTCCTGTCGCCCTTGATCCTGAGTGGTGTCCCGTTGGGTGAGTAAGCCGTGCCCCCTCTGACCTCATGCTGTAAGAACTCTGGTGAGGGCTCGACATCCAATCGTTCGAGGCCTTCGACGCTGAGGATGCCGGCGCAGTGGTTGGGCTCACCTATGGCGGTGTGTTCCTCGTAGACTGTGACACTAACGCCGAGGCGTGCGAGGTCCCTGGCGGCGATGAGGCCGGAGGGCCCGGCGCCGACTATGGCGACCTCGACCAAGGTGCTCCTCTCAGGTCCGCTTTATGACCTCGGTGTACTCGATCTCGTCGACGTCCTCGAAGTATTTTTGGATGTCCAGGGCGACGCCCCGCTTGGCGATCTGTATGTTCTCGCCGAAGAATATCTCGTCGGGGATCTCGATCTTTACCTTCTTCTTTGTCTTCTTGATCTTGAAGAGCTCCAGGTCGATGCCGAGGAACCTGCGCCCTATGAGAGCCCTGATCTTCTCATCGTCGTCGTCGTAGCGCTTGGTCGCCTTGACCTCGTAGATGATCTTCCGCCCGGCCAGGGGGTGGTTGTAGTCGAGTTGGACGCGGCCTGCCCCGACGCTGCGGACTACAGCAGTCCTGCCCTCCATCTCCACCTGCTGCCCGACAATGGGGTTGACGCCTTTGCTGCGGAGCATCCTGAACGGAATCATCCTGACGTTCTCGGGAGCCCGGAGGCCGAACGCCTCCTCAGGAGGGATCTCGACCTCGGCCTTCTCGTCTATCTTCAGGCCCTCAAGGCGCTCATCGAGACCCTTGAGAACCAAGCCGTCACCGACTACGACCAGCCTCGGCCCGTAGGTCCTGTCATCGCTGTAGATGTTCTGCTCCTTGGCCAGCTCCTCGTCGGTGGTGTCGAAGACCTCGTTTGTCTCGACGGCTTTGCCTGTGAGCTCAACGAGGAGGAAGTCTCCGTTCGCGACGGTAACCTCCTTGGGCTCCTCCTTCTTGGTCGCCTTCTTAGTGGTCTTCTCCTTGGGGGCTTTCGCTTTAGCCTTCGTCGTTTTCTTGGTCGTCTTCTTGGGGGCTTCCACTTTAGCCTTCTTCGTAGTCTTGGGCTTCTCTTCGAGTGCCTTCTCCTCGGGCGTCTTCTTCTCCTCCGCGCTCATGTCCTAAACCTTCAAATTGACTCTGATGATGGAAACTCGATCCAAGATAAATCTTGGGTCCCAACTTGAGAAGACAGGCGGCAGTTTAAAGTCTTTCTGTGATCAGAGGAGCTGGTTGTACATCACGGGATCACGGGGTATCCGGCTTTCTGCCAAGCTATTATGCCGCTCGGCATGTGGTAGATCTTCGTGTATTCATTCTCCAGCATGGTTGCGATGACCATGGAGCTGCGGCTGCCGCTTGTGCAGTAGACAAGGAACTCGTCTTCGGGATCCATCTCGCTGAGGCGTGAATCAATTTCGCTGAGCGGCATGTTAATCGCCCCCTCAATGTGCTGCTGCGCGTACTCGGACTCGGTCCGGACGTCGAGGATGATCATCCTGGGCTTCTGAACTATCAGCTGCTTCGCCTGCTCCACGGTGACATCGTTGTACTCGAGGTGCGGTCTCTGGAGGATGAGGTAGAAGATAGCAAGCGCTGAGAGCACCGCGATGAGGACCACGAGCGTGTGCTTGTTTCCTTCGTCCATGACGGCTGGTATCATAGCTGAGGTATTTTATGAGCTTACCGAGGGCGTGTGCCCCGAGGACATCAATCATTCGATTTTAACCCTGATTTCATCGATGAGCCTCCTCTTCAAGGCCTACATGGGCATTGAGGGCACAGTAAGCCTCATCGTCACGCGCCTTGAGTGATGAGACATGGAAAGAATGAGCCCTCTGAGCCAGCTGACGAGCAGCCGAGCGGCGGCATCCCTAGCTTCATGTATGAACAGATGGCGTTCCGGCTCCTAGCAGCCCCCCCTCCCCCAACTGCATGCCAGGCGTGTCAAGGGCTAACTACACCATATTTTTTTAAAGCGCCTGACCCAATCGAAGTGGATCCACGATGAGGGTGTTCATATCAGTAGACATGGAAGGCATCTCGGGCATCGTCCACGGCAGCCAGACCGGCCGGGACAGCGGCGAATACCAGAAGGGGCGGGCGCTCATGGCCGGCGACGTCAACGCCGCCATCGAGGGAGCCCTCGCCTCGGGAGCCGAAGAGATAACGGTCTCCGACGGCCACGGAGGGATGAGGAACCTGCAGCCCGAGGACCTAAACAAAGCCGCCGTGCTCGTGAGGGGGTCACCGAAGCCCCTCACCCAGATGGCGGGGATCTCCCGGGACTTCGACGCCGCCCTGTTCATCGGCTACCACTCCAAGAAGGGCACCCTCCACGGCGTCCTCAGCCACACCATCTCGGGAGGTGTCATCGACAGCGTCACCATCAACGGCATGGAGGTCGGAGAGACCGTCATCAACGCCGCGATAGCGGGATACCACGGTGTGCCCCTCGTCTTCGTCTCCGGGGACCTCGCGGTCACCAAGGAGGCCGAGGAGCTAGACCCCGGCATCGCGACGGTGGCGGTCAAGGAGGCCGTCTCCCGGTCAGCCGCCAAATGCCTCCACCCCGAGGTCGCTCGGCAGAAGATAAGGGAGGGCGTATCCGAGGCGCTGAAGAAGTCCCCAGTGGCACCCTTCACGTTCAAGCCACCCGTCGAGATCCTCGCCAAGTACACCAACGCCCTCATGGCGGACGCCGTCGCCTTCATGCCTTCAGCCGAGAGGGTCGACGGCAGGACCGTCAGGTTCCTCCAGGACGACTACCTCAAAGCATTCGGCGCCCTCAGGGCATCCATCTACATCGCCGGCGCAGTCACAAGGTAGACCCCCAACTCCCCCGCTTCAAAGAAAACGTGAAGAACACCCACCAAAACACAACAACTTCATACCTACCAGACAACCCCCCAAAAACCCTAATGACCACCCACCGACGCGCGAAAAACCCCCAAAACGATGGTGGGCCCGGAGGGATTTGAACCCACGACTCCCAGGTTATGAGCCTGGTGCTCTGGCCAAGCTGAGCTACGGGCCCCAGCAACATATTAACCGAACCCCACAGATAAATAAGGATTAACCCGACCCCACAACCCTTAAGGAACCCCAAGGAACAGATAGAACCTGAGATGACAACACAGATCTGGGAGCCCATCGCCTACATATTCGCACAGGGGGGCCTCACCGGCCTCATTGTCGGATTCGCCATCCGCAAGCTCAACAAGGTGATCGCCGCCGCCATCGGATTCCTCTTCCTCGTCATCAACCTCCTCTGGGTCGCGAAGATGACGGAGATCGACCTCTCAATACCCCCCCAGGTAAACGCCATCATCGACATCGCCACAGCCCTCATCCCCTTCAGCTCCTAGGACCTCGCCGAGGCCTTCGGCCCATCAATGCCCATACTCACTAGCCTCCCCTTCATTGGCGGCGCCATCGTCGGCCTCTGGATCGGCTTCAAACTCGCATGAGCCCCCGGCAAGGTATATAAATTCGTTAACCCTCTTACCTGTAGCCCGTGCTCCGGTGGTGTAGTCCGGACAAGCATTCTGGCCTTTCGAGTCAGAGATCCCGGGTTCGAATCCCGGCCGGAGCACCATCCACCAACAAAGTCTGCAGGGGCATGATTTTTATTTCGAAATCATTTCTGAAATCCCTGTGATCCCGCGGAAGGTGACATGAATGGATGACCATGGAGCTGCGGGACTACCTCAACGAGGAGGGCTACAACATCACCGTGGAGGAGGTGGAGACCATAGAGCAGGCCTACCTCAAACTAACCTCCGCCAACGGTTAGACATATCGCCCACCTAAACCTGTTTAAAGCCACCCGACGCCCTAGGATCACCGATGGAGAGGCTCACGAGGGCCGAGTTCACCAACCTGGATAAGGCCCTCTACCCTGATGCGGGCGTCGGCAAGTTCACCATGAGGACGAAGGAGTACCCGGTCATGATACACGAATACAAGAACTCACTGCTGCTGACAACCCTCAGATACAGCTACGAGGTCGTCGACCCCAACGACGTGGAAGCCCTCAAGGTCGTCAATGAGCCCAGCGAAGAGGAGCTGGAGCTGGCCACCAAGATCATCGAGAACCTCTCAGGGGAGTTCGACATCACGGAGTACAGGGACGACTTCAGGGAGAGGGTGGAAGACCTCGTCACCAAGAAGATGAAGGGCGAGACCATCCTCGTAGAGGAGTCAAAGAAGGAGGAGGTGAAGGAGCTGATGACGGCCCTCCAGGAGACGCTGCAGCAGCTCCAAGGAAAATGAAAAGATACAAACCCATGCTAGCGCGGGAGGCAAAGGAGCCCTTCATGTCCCCCGAATGGATATTCGAGCCCAAGTGGGACGGGATAAGGGCCATCGCCTACGTAGGAGAGGAACTCAGCCTCCGGAGCAGGAACGACAAGGAGCTAATCGACAGGTTCCCCGAGCTCGATGAGCTGAAGGAGCTTGCCGAGGACGTCGTCCTCGACGGCGAGATCATAGTGATGAGGGAGGGCAGTGTCGACTTCCAGGCCGTGCTCAGGAGGATGCAGCAGAGCGACGAGCGCGAGATCGCCAGGCAATCAGCCAGGGCGCCCGCCAGCTACGTAGTCTTCGACATACTGGAGAAGGACGGCGAGACCCTCACTGACCTACCTCTAACCGAGAGGAAGAGAATACTGAAGGAGAGCCTCCAGGAGGGAGGGCGGGTCACCCACTCGCCCTACGTCGAGAACACTGGCGAGAACTACTACAAGGCAGCTGTCCAGACCGGGCTCGAGGGACTGGTAGCTAAGAAGAAGGGCGGTCGGTACATACAGGGCAAGAGTGAGAGCTGGCTCAAGATCAAAGATTTGAAGACCTGCGACTGCGTCATCGTCGGCTACACGATCGGGAGGGGGATGAGGGACACCACCTTCGGCGCTCTGCTGCTGGGGCTCTACGACGAAGATGAGCTCATCTACGTGGGCAAGGTCGGCATCGGGTTCAGCGACCTCGACCTGTACAACCTGAGCGGTCTATTCAAAGGCATCGAGGTGGAAGAAGAGACCATACCGAACGTCGACGTGCTCGAGGTGGTCACCTGGCTGAAGCCTGTGCTCGTATGTAATGTAGGTTACCAGACGGTCACCGAGGAGGGAGGGCTCAGGATACCCCGGTTCCTCGATATGAGAGCGAAAAAAGACCCGAGGGAGTGCCAGATCGATCAGATAAGGCCCCCGGAACTGGGCGTGTACAGGGAGATGAGGGACTTCAGCGTCACTCCCGAGCCCGAAGGGGGCACGATTAAAAACATAGGGAAGAGGTTCGTGGTGCAGGAGCATCACGCGAGCAGACTCCACTACGACCTCCGCCTCGAGCGGGGTGGCGTCCTGAAGAGTTGGGCGGTGCCCAAGGGAGTCCCGGAGAAGCCCGGCATCAGGAGGCTCGCGGTGCACGTCGAGGACCACCCCCTGGAGTATGGGGATTTCGAGGGTACGATCCCGGCGGGGGAGTACGGGGCAGGCACAGTCACCATATGGGACAGCGGTCTCTATGAGCCATTGATCTGGCAGGAGGACAAGATCGAGTTCATACTCCAGGGGGAACGCCTCGGCGGGAGGTACGTCCTGGTCAGGCTCAAGAAGGCCAAGGAGAATGAATGGCTCCTCCTGAAGGCGAAGGACGAGTGACAGATGCCCACCGACGTGGATCACCTGAGAAGACTGATGGAGGATCAGGTCAACCCTTCGTCTTGAAAAGCAGCCAGTTCTCAGGCTTCTCGGTGAAGTGAACAAGGGTGTACCTGCCCTTCATCTTACCACCGACCAGTTCGAAGACTAGTTTATCGGGCTTCCTGCTCTCGAGGGTGAAGTACCCCGCGTCCCAGATCTCCACGGTGCCAGCGCCGTACTCACCCTCCGGGATCGTACCCTCGAAGGATATGTAGTCGAGGGGATGATCCTCAACCTGGACCGCCAACCTTCGGAGGCCCGGGCTCGTGGGTGGCTCCTTCGGTACGGCCCAGCTCTTCAAGACACCGTCCATCTCCAGCCTGAAGTCCCAGTGCAGGTGGCTCGCATCGTGCTCCTAGACGACGAAACGCCCCTTCACGTTACCCTCTTCCCCGGCCCCAATCGATACACCATGTAACTGAGACGGCCCTCTCGAATAAACCAATAGGCGTGCTCTCGTCCAACTTGATTGCTAAATTCGTACCAAAAAAGAGTGTTTAACAGGAACCTGAACTGCGGAGATACCCTCATTTTTATTAATGACGGGTTCCCATCCCGAATCTGTCTGAGGTGATTTTCCGTTGAAGCTCCTCGAATATCAGGCGAAGCAAATCTTCGCCAAGTACGGGATACCCACACCTAAAAGCAAGCTGGCCGAGTCTCCGAATGAAGCACAGGATGCTGCAAGGGAGATGGGAACCCCCGTTGTGATCAAGGCCCAGCTCCTCGTGGGTGGAAGGGGGAAGGCTGGTGGCATCGTCTTTGCAGACGACCCCGCTGATGCATTCAAGGTCGCCAGCGGGCTTCTCGGTAAAAAGATCAAGGACATCGAGGTCAGGAAGGCCCTCGTCGAGGAGAAGCTAGACATCAAGGACGAGATCTATCTGGGAATAATCGTGGATCGGCAGAGAGGGACATATGTGGTCCTAGCCTCCGCTGAGGGGGGCGTTGACATAGAGGAGGTTGCGAGGGTCGCCCCTGAGAAGATCATCAGGTTCCCCGTCGATCCCCTTCTGGGCCTCAAGACTTACCATGGACTAAGGATCGCCAGGCAGCTAGGATACTCAGGTTCCGAAATGCAGGCCCTCGCAAGCCTGATTACAAAGCTATACCGAGTGGCGGTCGAGACGGATGCAGAGCTCACGGAGATTAACCCCCTGGCTGTGACCGATAAGGGTTTCATAGCGGCTGACGCCAGGCTGAACGTGGACAACAACGCCCTGTTCAGGCACAGGGACCTGGTAGAGGCATCAGAGGACAGGGGAGGAGAGTTCTCAGAGAGGGAGATGGAGGCGAAGGAGAAGGGCCTCACCTACGTAGAGCTCGATGGAAACATCGGGGTGATAGGAAACGGAGCCGGCCTCACCATGGCTACGATAGACACCGTCACACTAAAGGGAGGGAGGCCCGCCAACTTCCTGGACCTCGGAGGGGGGGCGACCCCGGAGAGGATAGAAAAGGCCGTCACATTTGTCCTTTCCGACTCAAGGGTCGACGCACTCCTTGTCAACATCCTGGGCGGAATCACCAGGTGCGACGACACGGCGAAGGGTATCATACAAGCGAGGGAGCACACTAGGACTGAGAAGCCGATCGTGGTGCGAATGATGGGAACCAACGAGGATGAGGGTAAACAGCTCCTGGCCGAGTTGGGCATAGACACCCTGGATACCATGGAGGAGGCCGCCGAGAGGGCGGTGGCCCTTGCGAGAGGTGAATAATGTGACCAGATTCGTAAACAAGAGCACACGTGCACTGGTGCAGGGGATCACGGGCACCCAGGGACGCTTCCACACGGAGCTCATGCTGGAGTACGGCACCCAGATCGTGGCCGGCGTCACCCCCGGGAAGGGAGGCGAGATCGTCCACGGCGTCCCCGTCTACGACACCGTGGAAGAGGCAAGAGTTGAGCTCAACGCGAACGCATCGATCATCTACGTCCCCGCACGCTTCGCCCTAGACGCCGTCCTAGAGGCCATCGAGGCTGACCTCGACCCCGTGGTCGTGATTACCGAGGGCATACCAGTGAGGGACACCATCGAGATGGTCGCTAGGGCCAAGGCGAAGGGGACCACGATTGTGGGGCCCAACTGCCCAGGGCTCATCAAGCCGGGTGAGTGCAAGCTCGGTATAATGCCCGCCCAGATATTCCGCGAGGGATCTATCGGAATAGTCTCTCGGAGCGGGACCCTGTTCTACGAGATAGCAGCCCACGTCAGCAGGATAGGACTCGGCCAGTCTACCTGTGTAGGCCTCGGCGGCGACCCGGTCGTGGGGCTGAGCTTCATAGACGTGCTGAAGTGGTTCGAGGAGGACGATGAGACAGAGGCCGTGGCCATCATAGGGGAGATTGGGGGGGACGCCGAGGAGAGAGCAGCCCGGTTCATTGCGGACGGGGGCTTCACGAAGCCTGCTGCGGCATACATCGCCGGGAGAGCTGCTGTCGCGGGGAAGAGGATGGGCCACGCCGGGGCGATCATTGAAGGCTCATCAGGGACAGCCGAAGGAAAGATGAAGGCCCTCGGGGAGGCGGGCGTCTCAATAGGAGACCAGCCGGTCAGGGTAGCCGAGATACTGAAGGATAGACTAGCCTAGCTCTCCTCGACCAGAGCCAGAAGATTCTCGACCATCCTGTAGGTGAGACCCCATACGACGTCATCCCCGACATGGAAGACTGGGGTGTCAAATCGGTTCTTGACAATAGTCCTCCCCCTCGAGCTCGGGAGGTCGCTGAACTTGGTCCACACGTACTTTGAGAGCTCCTCGTTTATCCTGATCTCGGGCACCTCGTCGAGGAGGAAGATCATGGGCAGGACGCGCATACCGGGCCTAGCGTTCGACAGAACCTCCTCCATCATCCCGAGGAATCGCCCCGCCGTGAGGTCGATGCTCGTCTCCTCTGAGACCTCCCTGACCACCGTGTCATGGATGGTCTCGTCACCGGGATGCCTTTTACCCCCGGGAAAAGCCATATCTCCGGACCAGGGGTCTCCGAGCACCACGGCCCTCTTCACTAGCAGCAGCTTAAGCCCATCATCCTCCTCAAGGAATACGACAGCGACAGCTGCGATGGCCTTCTCGCCACCTTCTTGCCTCAGCTTGGCGCTGATCCTATCGAGGGGCTCCGGCAGTGACATCAACTTCTCCCGCGCAATAATGTCAACACCTTAAAATAAGCTAATCTGAAAGAAGGCCCCTGGTGGACAACATTTTTTAAGTCTTGCACACATTTCGAAAAAACCAACCTAAGGATGGCGTCATGAGCGGAGATAATAAGGTGGAAGAGCTGACCTCTCTGGAGCGAAATATGAAGCAGATGGAGCTGCTCCGTAAGAGAATGGGAAGCATCAAGCACAAGATCGCAGTTATAAGCGGTAAGGGGGGCGTCGGCAAGAGCCTGGTCACAGTGAACCTCGCTGTCGCCCTCGCGATGGCAGGACGAAAGGGAAAGGTGGGGATCCTGGACGCCGACATCCACGGCCCAAGCGTGCCCGAGATGATGGGGCTGAAGTGAGAGCGCTTACCCGCGGGTCCACCCGGGGTGTTCCCCGCAATCGGTCCTCTGGATATCAAGGTCGTCTCGACGGCGTTCCTGCTCCCGAGCGTGGAGGACCCCGTTATCTGGAGGGGGCCTCTGAAAATGGGGGTAATACACCAGTTCCTCTCGGATATACTCTGGGGAGACCTCGAATACTTACTCATCGACCTCCCTCCCGGGACCGGAGACGAGTCCCTCAGCGTACTTCAGCTCCTCCCAGAGATGGACGGCGTCATCATCGTAACGATACCAAGCGAGGTCTCCGAAGACGTCGTGAAAAAGACCGCCACCTTCGCCAGAAAGATGGAAGTCCCCTTCCTAGGCATCGTGGAGAACATGAGCGGCGGCGTCTGCCCCCACTGCGGCGAGAGGTTCGAAGTCTTCGGATCCGGAGACGGCGAGAACGTCGCCAGGGACATGGGCCTGGAGCTGATGGGAAAGATCCCCCTCGATCCCAGAATCTCAACAGCCATGGACGCCGGCACGCCGTTCGTGATGGCTCAGCCAGAGACACCGGCCGCCGAGGAGTTCGCAAAGATCGTCAGGAAGATCGAGGGGAAAACCGAGTCAAAATAGTTTCAGGACTCGAAGACGAGTGACTTGACCACCACTGGGAAGACGGGATTACCGATTATCGACTCACCGATGTCGATGAAGTCCCCCTCCCTGAGGGAGATCTCGTCGATGGAGAGGACGTTCCTGGTACCGGTCTCCCTGTAGAGCACGTTCCCCACCGAGTTGCCGACGTCGGTATCGAAGATCAAGATGATCGGGAGGCCCGTCTCGATGGTCCTGTGAAGGGCATCCACCAAGCCCAGGGAGAACATCTTCAGCCTCTCGTACTGGATCCCGACGGGGTTGTGGAACGCCAGGGCGAGAGCAACATCTCCCTCCACGATGTCGTACCTTTGGAGGGTCCGGGTGACCTGATTGGAGATGTGTTCGACGGACATCTCGTCTCTGTTTATGTTCACGACTACGACGGGGAGGTTCCTTATCGGCAGCTGGAAATCGGGGGCCCTGTATGTTGTAGAGCCGCTCACCTGGAGCGTGAACTCGCAGGCCCCGATGACTGTAGCCCGTATCTTCTCGGATGGCTCAACAAGCTCCATTCTCTCAGATTTACACAGGTACGCGATGCGTTCGCCCAGCTTGTGGCCGAGGTCGTTGAAGTCTTTCTGCTCTATTCCATAGATGAACTCGGCGACTCCCCCCGAGAAGCTGTAAATAGGATTGTCCTCGAAGCTTTCATGGGGAAGCATCTCGGTCATAAAAAGGTCGTCTGCAATGTCCGAGAGATCTCTACCCGTTAGCACTTTTATTAGTGAAGATGCAAGTAGAGAAGCCACGTCTGACACCTGATCGGGGTTTATGGTGTCTCCCAATTTGAGGTCTAGGTCCAGTGCCCCAAGGATCTCCCTGCCCGCGGGCTCCAGACGGGTTACCACACCGCCCTCATCAAAGGCGATCAGCCTGCCTCCGACGTTCATGCAGCCGGTGGCGAGTATCTCTCCGTCTGCTATGACTGCAATGTTGGAGGTTCCCCCACCGATGTCCGTGTGGATGAGCTTGCATCCAACGCGTCTAGAGTACTCGACGGCTCCCGATCCGTGGGCGGAGATGACAGACTCGAAGTTTGGCCCTGCTGTAGCTGCGACGAACTTGCCGGTCTCCCTTGAGAGCTGCTCGACGATCATCTCGGCGTTCTCTTTCCTAGCGGACTCCCCAGTCACTATCACCGCACCGGTGTCGACGTCAGCGGGGTTGATCCCGGCTCTCTCGTACTCTCCTTTGAGGAGGGGCAACAGCTTCTCGACGTCTATCTCACGGTTCCCCTCCTTGAGTGGGGTGAAGAAGATTTCCCCGCGGTACTTCACTTTCCTCTCGGTGATCCTGAACTTCTTGGAGGGCATGAAGGGGTCCTTCTCGAGGATGATCTCGGAGAAGACGAGATGTGATGTGGTGGTCCCGATGTCTATCCCAACGGAGGTGATCACCTTTCGGTCGATGTCGATCATTTTTACCTATCCATTCGGGTCGCCGGTTATCAGATGAATCTGGATAATGTCCGAAGGGCGAATAAAGGGGTTACGGTGCTCGCTGACCCTTCCCGACGCTAGGCAAAGATAATTAACAGAGAGGAGACTACTAGAAACGAAAAATTATGAGAAAGGAACTAGCTGAGTTCGGACTTGAAACTGCAGCTAACCTAGGAACTTCATACGCGGATATCAGGTTCGTCGACGGTGAACGTCGGCTTGTGAGCGTAAAGAACGGTAACCCAGACAACATATCGCATACATCGGAGTCCGGATACGGCGTCAGGGTCATAGTGAATAACGGCTGGGGCTTCGCCGGCTCCTTCAACGTGTCAAAGGACGGAGTCAAGGAGGCCGTTGATCTGGCCGTCAAGCTGGCCAAGGCAAGCTCGACCACCGCCAAGGGTGAGATAAAGTTGGCATCGACGAAGACCGTCGAGGACAGATACGAGTCAGATGTCAAGAAGGACCCGTTCGCCGTGCCACTCGAGGATATACTTGAGACCCTCGTCTCTGCCGACGAGGCATTCAGGGAGGTCAGCCCCCACGTCAGGACGACGTCAGGTCGGCTTCTGGCGAGGGTCGAGGGCAAGTACCTGGCTACATCCGAGGGCTCCCGGATAGAGCAGAGGATCGTCTTCTGCGGGGGCAGCGGCCAGGGATACGTCATGGAGAGCGGCCTCGTCCAGAGGAGGACCTACGAGATCAACCCGAGGACGATGGGCTGGGAGTACATCGAGTCCCATGACGTTCCGGAGATGGCGAGGGACGCTGGGAAGGAGGCCGAGATGCTCCTCAAGGCAGAGCCCTGCCCGACGGAGATAAGGACCAACCTTATCCTTGACGACCCCCACATGTACCTACAGATCCACGAGACTATCGGCCACGCCTCAGAGCTCGACAGGGTGCTGGGGACGGAGGCGGACTTCGCGGGCATGAGCTTCCTGACGCCGGAGAAGCTGGGAAGCTTCAGGTACGGCTCGGATCAGGTCAACTTCGTGGCAGATCCGACGATCCCCTTTGGCCTAGGAACTTACGGCTACGACGATGAGGGGACCCCGGCGAGGAAGGTCTACCTCGTCAAGGATGGGATGGTGAACGACTACCAGTCATCAAGGGAGACAGCGGCCCAGCTCGGGCTGGAAGGGAGCAGCGCTGGGATGAGGGCGGCTACCCCCGTAGACCTCCCCATCATTCGCATGAACAACATCTGCCTCGAGGCCGGGGACTCGTGGAAAGCTGACGAGATCATCGCGGAGACTAATGAGGGCATACTGATGAGGACGACAAAGATGTGGTCAGTGGATCAGAGGCGGCTCAACTTCCAGTTCGGCTGCGAGGTCGGGTGGAAGATCAAGGAGGGTGAGTTGACGGAGATGATCAGAGACCCCACCTACACGGGCATAAGCTACGAGTTCTGGAGGGGCGTCGACGCCACCGCCAAGGACGACTGGACCCTCTACGGCACGACCGGATGTGGGAAGGGCAGGCCAAGCCAAGGTATATACGTCGGTCACGGCGCCGCCACCACCAGGATAAAGGATGTCAGGATTGGCATCACAGGGAGGCTATGATGATGCAGGGTATAGATATGGCTAAGAAGGCCGTCGAAAAGGCAGTCAATATGGGGGCCTCCCAGGCTGAGGCGATCATCCTCGTCGGGAGCACGGCGCTGACCAGGTACACTCACAACGCGATACACCAGAACGTTGTGAAGAACAACACAGTGCTCAACCTTGAGGTCGTCATCGGGAAGAACAA
>DATLAV010000206.1:0-13091 GCA_035527235.1 Patescibacteria group bacterium
CCTGCAGAGCCCGTAGTCCTCGCCGATCATGTCTAGGTTGATCCCGGCGATGGCCCGCTCCCCGATGTCAGGGTGGCGGTCCAGGTAGGCTGCGGCCCCCTGGAGCTCGGGGAGGAATAGGAACCTGATCGTCCTCCTCGGCGGCGGGATGGCGCCCCTCTCCACGAGGGAGGCGATGTTCCTGATGATCTCCACCATCCCCGCGCAGCCCGAGGCGTTGTCGTTGGCCCCCGACTTGTAGTGGTCCAGGTGGCCCATTAGCACCACCTCCTGCTCCGGGTGCTCGGAGCCCTCGAACCAGGCGTCGATGGTGGGCATCTCACCCTCGATGATCTCGGCGTCCACCCACGCCCTCATCTTCACAGTCGTCCCCTTCTCGAAGTAGGACTCCAGCTCCTTTGTCTGCTTCATGGAGAGTGCGAAGCCGAAGCCCGCTTTGGGCACCTCCTCCCCCTTCGGGGAGAGCCTGCTCACCTCGACGAGGTCAGAGTAGTCGAGGCGGTCCGCCCTCACGGTGGGCCCCACGATGACGCCGACAGCGCCCCGCTTGATGACGGCCTCCCTGTGAACCTTCTCTCCATTTCCGTCTACTGCGAAGACGAGTTTATCCTCGACGTCGACGCCCTCGTAGTCATTGTCTGACTTGCCCTGGCCCACGAAGACGACCTCGGACTCTGCCATCCCCCCCTGGGAGTAGGGCATCAGGCTTACCGCAGTGTCGGAGAACCTCGCGATCAGCCTCTCCTCGGGCTCCAGGAGCCAGAGCTCTGCCTCCTTGGCCCTCCAGCCCACGGGGGTCAGCCAGCCCAGATACTTGATGGTGCCGTCCGACACGAACTTCTCAACCTTGACCTGGAGGCCCTCGACCCCCCTCAGCTCTTCCGCCAGCCACTCGACGCAGCGGTTGTAGCCCGAACCCTCGCCTCCGCCTCGGATCCGGTGGAACCGGGATATCTTGGAGACCGTATCCCAAGCCCTCTCCCCCGAGACTTCGCTCTCGATTCTCTTAAGGAGCTCATCGTCGACCAGGAACCTGCCGTAGTCCCTCGATGGCGCCCACATACTAGATGTCATGATTAAAGTATCGCATTCAACACGACTTAACGCTTGCCACTAGAAAAGGGGTGAACGCCTGCATCCGTTCACCAAGGGAGTTGCGCGAGTTGCGTATAGATGAAGGGTCTCTAATTCCGTCTGTTAAAAGTAGACCTTCCGGACCGTCCTCACCGACTTAAGTGTCGCCTTCAGGGAGTAGGGGCGCTCGAACTCTGACGCTAATTTCCTCCAGTCCTCCCCCAAAACCTCAATCCTGTCCAGGTCGATCTCGCCAAGCCCCATCTCGTGGCCCTTGGCGAGATACTTTACTTCCAGCGGGTCATATCCCATGATTCTCGAGCAGACGGCGTCCGTCGAGACCGGGTTCGTCCCCGCGACAATGATCCCCAGCTCCCGGGGAGTGCCGATGATGGGGCCGTTGCCCTCCATGGCGACGATTCCGTCCACGACGACGAGGTCGTTCCTCACCACCTTCGTAAGGTACGGCAGTATCTCGTTCAGCCTAGTGTGAAGCTGGCTCTTCTTCCTCCTCGCCGGCAGGCCGAAGAGGTTCTTGATGGAGAGGGTGACGCCAACGTGGCCCTCCGTCTTGATCTTCGGCAGATTGATGAAGCAGTCGGCCTCCAGCGCCGTCCGGGGAAGCCTCAGCTTCTTCCCGGCGACCTCGTGGACCTCGCACTCGTCGCCGCTCAGGTTCAGGAACTCGACACCGAGGCCGTCCAGCAGCTCCAAGAGCCCCGACTTCTCCGCCCGGGCGTCCGCGGTGTCTGAGATGTTGTCGGACTCGACGACGACGATCCTGTCCGTCCTCTCCCTGACGAGCCCTATCACTGCCTCTATAACGCGGAAGTCGGTGGTCACCATGCCGTCGGGGTTCTTCGCGTTGCACAGGTTCGGCTTGATGACGACCCTCTCGCCGCCACTGAGGGGCAGCCCTCCCAGGAGCTCGACGCCCCTCGCCACCGCCCACGGGACGTCGTCGCCGACCTCAACAATTGCGACCCTGTCAGCCAAGCCTCAACTGCACGCTCCCTGGGACTATCGGGAATCCTCGGTTATATCCGTTTCAGAGAGGGCCTCCCTGACGCCGACCATGAGCCTCAGCATCTCGACCTCGTCGTCCAGCGTGAAGCTGGCCCCGCGCCTCCTCTCGACCACGTCCACGAAATGGGCGTACTGCTCCCTGAAGGCGGGGTGCCTGATCCTCAGGAGGTCGAGGTACTTGCCGAGGCCCTTCTTGTCGATGACCCTACCTCCATTTGATCCCCTCACGGAGACGCGGTGGGGGAACTTCATGAGATCCATACTCAGGGACCCGCCGTCCCCCTCCACTTTGACCTTGAACGCCGGGATCAGGCTCGTCCAGTTCATCGAGCATTCCACCGGTATTCCCCCATTCTCAAGCCCGAGGCTCAGGTTGTCCACGACCCCGAAGCTCCTCTTCCAACCCCTCGCACTCTCCAGGGTCAGCCCTCCCCCGGTCATTATGTGGATCACCGAGAGGACGTGGGGGAGCAGGTCCTCGACGATGCCGAGGTCCTCCACCAGCCTGAAATCCGTCTTGGACCCGTAGCTCCTCAGGTTGTTGTTGAAGTGGAGCTCCATCACCCGGACCTCACCAATCTCCCCGCCCTCGACGACAGCCCTCGCCGACTCCAAACAGGGAGTGAACGCGTAGTTGTGGACCGGCATCACGGTGAGCCCCGTGGAGCCCTGGACCTCCTTCACGTGGAGGCAGCCCTCGACGCTTCTCGCAAGCGGCTTCTCGCATAGGACGTGTTTCCCTGCCCGCAGTGCCTCGACGACCATCGCTTCGTGGAACCGGGGAGGGGCGTTCACCGCGACGGCGTCCACGTCGGGGTCGGACAGGAGCTCCAGGTGGTCGAGGTAGCCCCTCTCAGCCCCCGCCCTCGCCTTGACCTCCAGCATCCTGGACTCGTCTGGGTCGGCGACTGCCACCACAGAGACGCCCTCGACGTCCTCGATGGCCTTGAGGTGGAACATGGTGGTCACCTTCCCGCAGCCGATCACGCCCAGACGCAGCATACGACCTCACCGGTTGACGCTAGGAGTAGACCCACTTGCCGTAGGGAGAGTCAATCTTGAGGCTGTTGCCGCCGCCGACCTTCTCGCATCTCCCCAGGACCTGGGCGCCGATCTCAAAGCCGTCGGCGACGCTGAGGACGGTCTCCACGGCGTCCTTCTCGACGACGAGCTCGAAGCCGACCCCCATGTTGAAGTCCTCGTACATCTCCCTCCACTCGACCTCCCCCTCACGCTGAATCAAATGGAAGATGGGATCTGGCTCCGGGACCTGATCCTTCACATAACGTATCCCGTCCCCCAGGTTGAGGCACTTGGTCTGGCCGCCCCCCGTGTTGTGGACCATGCCGTGCACCGAGGGCCCCAGCCGCTCCAGCACCTGGGCGACGACGGGGGCGAAGAGCCTCGTCGGTGAGAGGATGGCCTCCGCCACGGTCATCCTGAGCTCGTCGACGTGGTCATCCCAACCGTATCGCCCCGTGAACCTGTCTCGGGAGGGGTGGGCGAGCTCCGGGTACCGTTCTATGTACTCGTGCCTGAGGAGGCAGTTCCTTGCCAGGGTGCCGCCGTTGCACATGATCCCGCTGTTGGGGGCCTCCTCGTAGCGGAGGGGGCCGCCGCTCCGGAGGCCGACAATGGCGTCGCCGCCCTCGACGGCGTTCCCGGTCACCGCCTTGGAGAGGTCAACCTTGCCGAAGAGGGCGCCCGAGACGTCAAGGGTCCTCAGCTGGTCGGGCATGTCCGCGGTCTCCCCTCCCCCGAAGAGGATGGGCATCCCGTTGCCCTTGAGCATGCCGAAGCACTCTGCGAATCCCTCGGAGAGGGCCCTGAGAAGCTCTACCCTGTCGATGAGGAGGGTGTTGAAGGCGACGTAGTCGACGAAGCTGATCGGCCTAGCGGCGACACAGACGATGTCGTCCAGGTTCATCGCGAGGACGTCTTGGGCGAGCCCCCTGAACCACGCGGGGTCCCCCGACTCCCTCCAGCAGAGGTAGCTGGTCACGGGCTTGCTCCCCGCCGAGTCCGTGTGGGAGACGAGTCCCCACCCCGGTGCGTCCGGGTCCTCCGTGACGACGCAGAACGCCCCGGGGAAGAGCTCGTCGACGACGCCCTTGAAGACCTTGACGCCCTCCTTCATGACGTCGACGCCCAGAGCTTTGTACTTCGACAAATCGATTCACACTTGAAAGGAGCATCGGGGTCTTAAGGTTATTTCGTCAGCCCCACGTCAGGGCCTGTCAACGTCTCCGAGCCTCTCCACTAACCCGACGTTGAGCTTGATGTACTCGCTATCGCCTATCCAGCCCTCCTTGCGCATCGCGACGAGGCCCGCCATCATCCCGTCCATGGCATCCCTGCTCCCGAAGAGGTTGAGCCCCTCACCACCACAGTCCAGCGCCCCCTTCAGGGCAGCACCCTTTCTGAGCTCGGTCAGCGCCTTCTCGATGTACACGTCCGTGAAGAGCCCACGGGGCCTAATTAGCATCGCCATCCTATTCTCCGGGTTCTCCGCCAGTATCCTCCTCAGCCTCGAGAAGAGCCCGCGGTTGTCGGCGACCTCGACGGGCGGGTGGTGGCCGAAGGCGGAGTCACCGAACCTGAACAGGTAGAAGGGGACGTGGACCTCCATCTCCTCGTGGTCAGTCTCCAGCCGGAGTTCGAGGAGGGAGTCGAGCTCCCTCTCCTTCCTCCGGTCCAGGGATGTGATCTGCCTCGAGACCATCCTGACCTCCGCTGCTATCCTCGAGGCGACGCCCTGCCTTGCCGCCAGCTCATCCTTTGCCTTGGCCCTCGCCTCCTTCACCCTGTTCTCCTCCTTCTCCACCTCGAGGCGGCTCCTCTCCCTGGCCTCATTCATCTCGGCGTCTCTCTTCGCCTCGAGAGCCTTGACGTCCGAGCTGAGCCTCTTCTCGTCCTTCCTGATCTCTTCGAGCTCCCTCCGTGCCTCCCGGACCCCCCTCCTGTTCCCCTCGGCCCTCTCCTTCTCCAGGCGCTTCTCGAGGCGGCTGAAGCTCCGCCTCGCCTTGGTGCGCTCGTCGGAGAGGGGCTTGATCTGCTTCCCGTGAGCGGTCCTGATGGCCCTGACCTCCTTCTCGAGGGCCCTGCCCAGCCGGCCCCTCCTGGCCTCAAGCAGCTTATCGAGGCGCTCCATCCTCCTCGCGTTCCTGTCCCTGATGTTCTGGATCTCCTCGGCGAGCACCTTGGAAACGATGTCGACGGAGTCCGTCAGCCCCCGCTCTGTGGCCTCCAGCCGCCTCCGGTCCCGCTCGAGCCCAGCCTTAAGTTCGTTGAGGGCCTTGACGACGCCTTCCACCTCGTCTTCTTTCATGATGGGCTGAAAGAGGGCTGGACCTTCAACCTCAATGGCCTTGGCTCCGTCCAGGAGCGCCTTGAGTTGGGCCTCATCGGGTCTCGGAAGGAGCCCGCCGATGGTGCCCGTCACCTCTCCGCCGGTGCCTTTGAGCAGCTCGACCCCATCGCTCAGGACCTTGAGGATCCGGTCTGGGTCCTCGGAGAGTTTGTTAAGTTCGGCAATGAACGCCTCGACGTCGGGCAGCCCTTTCGTCTTCAGGCTCGTCTGGCTCAGCCCGAGGAGGTCGATGAGGACGACGCCCCCCTCCCAGCGCCCTAGCCTGAGGGGATAGGAGACGGGGGCGATGGAGGAGAGCCGCCTCGACCCCCTCTTCGCGTCGGCCAAGACGTAGAGGGAGGCCAGCTGAAGCTCCTCGGTGAACGTCTTGACCCGACCCCTACCCACGACTGCGTAGGGCACAGCCACCCTCGTAATCCCCATCGAGGCACCAGACTACCCTAACGAGGCTTCATTAAAAAAGACAGCGAGCGAGGTGCATCTCACCTAGCTGATTCGACCTCGTAACCTGACAGGATCTCGTCAAGAAGCTCGGAACAACCGTGAATATCCTCGTGCCCAGGACGTCCCCCTTTAGGGTAACGTGGAACCAGCCCCTCTTAACCTAGGAGGTCTAGACTTCCACGTACCCGTCGATGGAGCCGTGGGCGACGTAGAACTCAACTCTCCGCGCGTACACGGGCACAGCCAAGAGCGCGATGAGTAGGGTTGCGAAGGCACATGAGGCACGTTTCTTCATCTCAGGTCCCAGTCTAATGTAAGTGATCCTTGATTATGCTATGTGTATCGGATGTTACGCCATAATGACGGATGTATCCTGTGAAGCATCGATTATGCGTGGATCGGGGGACGCCCTAGACCATGCCCTTTAAAATGGGCTGGTGGAGATTATCTCTGAGTCACGGTGGGCTATCATCAGAAGAAAGGGGACAAGGAGAATCGGATGCTTGTGAGGCTCATCTTCGAGCTGCCCGAGTTCCTCGTCGAAGAGTCTGAGCCCTTCAGGAGCTGGCTCCTGACGTTCCTCTTGGGGATCCTCCACAGGATCAACGCGTGGCTCATTAGGTCCCGGGAGGTGCCCGGACGGGTCAACAGGCTGCTCCGGTGGCTGTTCAAGGGGCTCACAAACCTCATAACGGCGGTCCTGAGCTGGATCACCGACCTGATGCTTGGGGAGGACTAGCCACCAGAACCCGTGGGTCGCCCCTCTGGATTCAATAGTTTTAAGGACGCACCCGCCCCCATTACATACGCAGTTGGATCTATCAGATATTATCAAAGGTTTTCCCCTGGGAGACGCCCTCCTGATCGCCCTCGTAGTTGTGACCCTGCTCGTCCTTGTCTTATTTTTCAGGGTCCTCGGGAGATCCGGTAAAGGCGAGGTGAGGACGTCTTCGGAAGTTCTGTACGAGGAGCCCGTAGAGGCCCCACCCTCTGAAGAATCCGTCGAAGAGCCCGAGACCGCAGAGGAAGAAATTGAGATTGAGGAGCCCGTGGAACACGAGCCAGAATTAACGGATATGGAGCCCGAGGTGATAGAGCCAAAGGAGGAGCCGGAGATAAGGCCCATCACAGCGGAGATCGAGATCAAATCCGTGGAGGAGCCCGGCGAGGAGATACGCCCCCTCCTCGAGGAGGAATCTGACGACCGCTGCCAGTACTGCTCCGTCTTCCTGGACCTCGGCACGGCCGTCTGCCCCAACTGCGGAAGGCCCCTCGACGCCCGCATAACGCCTAAGGCTTAAGCCCGGGACCGCCTACCCAGCACCGCTATCAGCGCCACCGTCGGGACGATTATCGCCAAGGTGACAGGGAAGATGACTCCAGTCCCCCTGCCTTCGATCAGGACGGAGGTGGCCGTGGGGACGACCGCCCCGACGAGGTTTACTGCGACGAAGTTGATGCTGAAGGATAGGCTCCTGTACCTGGGGTCGCTGTCGGCGGCGATCATGGAGTTCAGCAGGGGCATGAAGGCGGCCTGGAGGCACCTGTACAGGCCGTAGGCGGCCGCCAGCGCCCATAGGGTTGCCATGGAGGGGAACGCAACCACTAGGCCGCCGATGAGGAACATCACCACAATCCCCATCCTGTACCTGCCAAACCGGTCGCCTGCGAAGCCCCCTGCGAAGGAGCCGACGAGACCGGTGAGGGGCGCCAGGCCCGCGATGATGCTGACGAGGCTGTAGGACATCCCCCTCTCGATGGTGAAGTACACCGGGATGAAGGTGACGAGGACGTTGGAGGCCGCCTCGGCGAGGACGGACATCGAGACGACGGTCACGAAGCCCAGGGTCAGAATCGACCTCAGGTCACGTCTCAGGTCCGAGGCCTCTCCGCCGCCACCTTCCGCCGCCCCCAGCCTCCTCCTCCCGTAGGCGTAGGAGACGACGGCTGTGAGGAGGGTCAGGGGGCCCCAGACGTAGAAGGTGGACCTCCAGCCCCAGGAGGGCATCATCGCCCCCAGGAGCAGCGGCCCCGCGGCGAAGCCAAGGCTGGCGCCGGCGTTGTGCACCCCCATGGCGAGGCTCATCCTCCGCGGGTCGAACTCGCTGGCCAGCTTGAGGCTGGGCGGGTGGTAGAGGGTCGACCCCAGGGAGAGGAGGACGAAACCCAGCAGGATGAGGGGAAAGCCCCCGGAGAAGGGGATCATGAGGGCGCCGACCGCCGTCACGGCGAAACTCGCCGTCAGGATCAGCGTCGGATGCCTGTCGGCGACGAGGCCAGCGGGGAGGTACGTGACGACGTTCACGAGCCGGGGGATGGAGGCCAGGAGGCTCACCTGGACGAGGCTGATGCCCAGCTCCTCCCTGAGGGGGAGCAGGAGAACGGGCAGGAGCTGGGTGTAGACGTGGATCATGAAGTGGGTCGAAGCGAGGAACGCGAGGAGCCCGCCACCCTGAGAGTTTGTGCCGTCCGTCATGTCGGAGCCCCCTCGACCCGCGATGACGCCAAGGAGTATGGGGGGATCCTCGGCGGGTCAACCAGCCGGTCGCAGTACGAGGTTAAGCAACATCAATCCTCGCTAATGATATTATCGATGAAAAAAAGGCCTACAGAATGCTCTTGAGGCCGGGGTCTCCCTTCTCCAGCTCTCGGCACTCGTCCATAGTCTCCACCGCCTTCCTGATGTGGGGGATGGTGATGGAGCCGCCGACGACGAGGGCGACGTTGAGGGCCTCCAGGAGCTCCTCGTCGCTGACGCCCAGCTGGATGCACCTGACGATGTGGTAGGTGACGCAGTCGTTGCACCTGAGCACCATCGACGTCGCGAGGCCGAGGAGCTCCTTCGTTCTCTCGTCTAGGGCGCCCTCCTCGTAGGCCCGGCTGTCCAGGGCCCAGAACCGCTTCATGCCGAGGTTGCCGCTGTCGATGATCCTCTCGTTCATCCTCTTCCTGTACTCGTTGAACTCCTTCAGGTCCACCAATGTGATCCGGAATCTAGTCGGAGGCGAGACCTAAAAGGTTCTTGCTGTGATCGACTAGGGAAGTAGAGGTGCCACGTTCCTGTCCAGCATCGCCTGGAGCGCCTCCTCCGGTATCATGAGGTCGGGGTGGGCGGCATACCGGTTCACGGACATCAACATGTCGATGTAAGGCCTCTGCCGGACGCCGGGGTAGTCTGTGCCGAAGACCAGCTTATTCATCACCCCCAGGTTCAGCGCCGTTAGCAGGTCCCTCCAGAGCATGTAGACGTAGCTCGGATGGTTGACGTCGCCGTAGGGCCAGCTCACGTCGCACCAGACGTTCCTGTGCTTCCTGGCGACGTAGAGGGTCTCGTCTACCCTGGGGTAGCCGAGATGGGCTAGGACGATCTTGAGCTCGGGGAAGGAGAGGGCTACCTCGTCGATGAGCGCGGGGTCCGAGTGCCTCAGGAGGTCCCCGGGAGACGGCATCCCTGCATGGTGGAACATAATGGGCATGCCGATGCTCGACGCCGCCTCGTAGACGGGAAAAGCCTTTGGGTCGTTCACCTCATAGCCGTGGGTGGTAGGGTAGAGCTTAAGGCCGAAGAGGCCGAGTTCATCCCTCTGCCTGAGCACTTCCTCGGCGGCCCCATCCTTGAGGGGGTGAACGCACCCGAAGCCGATGAGCCTGTCGGGAGCCCGGCTGACGAATGCTGAGACCTGTTCAGGGGTGGTGCGCCCGTCAGATAGGACTACGGCCTTGTCGACCCCCGCCTCGTCCAGGTCGGCCAGGAACTCCTCCAGGGTAACGGAGACGACGGTGGGATGCTCGATGTCCGCGTACTCGGTTATCGAGATGTGGCAGTGATAGTCGACCTTTGGAGAAGCTCCCTGCACTCTCTTCCTCTCCGCCTGCAGTGAGAATGACACGTTTGAGACAGAACTAATTTAATCTCCAGTACCTTAAGCGTTTTGAGGTCGCCCGCCGATGCTCAGCGGACGGTGGGGAAGAAGTCGAGGGCCCTCTTCCTCCCGTACTGAGACATGAAGGCCTCGGCGTACTCGACCCCAGACTCCAGACCGTACTGGCGGGCCCTGTGGAGCATCCTCACCCTTATCTCCTCGAGGGGGCGAGTGCTGTCGTCCTCGTCGATGTCCCACTTCACCCACTGGCTCCGGTGCTGGGCGAACGCCTCCATCTTGACGTCCATGTACTCCGAGACGTCAATGTAGACATCCTTCTCCACGGGGACCATGGGCGAACCGAAGAAGTAGATATCCGGCACCGGCCTGTGCGCCGGGTACCTAGTCTCCAGCAGGGGGAGGCAGGCCTTGAAGCAAGCCTCGGTCGCAGCCTGGCCGACCCTCTTATGGTCGTCCCTCCAGACCATAGGGTGGAACGTGAGGACTATGTCGGGCTTCAGGTTCCTGACGACGTCGACGAGTTCCTCCTTGAGGGCGTCCCCGGCGGGGACGTCGGCGTCCTTGTAGTCGAGGAAGATGACCTCGGCCCCCAGAATCTTCGCCGCGCTCTCCATCTCCTTCGTCCTGATCCGTTCGAGCTCCTCGCTCGGTATCTCCCAGTGGCCCCTCCCGCCCCTCGTCGTCATCACGATGGTCGCCTCGTGGCCGTTGGCGGTGTACTTGGCGATGGTGCCGCTGGACGAGGTCTCGTCGTCGGGGTGGGCCCCTATGAACACTAGATGCATCTTCAACCCTCCATGAACTGGGGGAGGAGATCGGCGTGGATCTCCATAAGCTCTTCGAACGCCCTCCTCCCGGCGTCCAGGTCCTGGACCACGGGGTCAGCGAGTACCGCCTGGAGGGCGAGGTCCCTGTCGCCGTTCACCGCCGCCTCCACCGCCAGGTCCTGGACCATGATCTGGATGTTGCAGAGGGCAGCGAGGCCGTCGGGGAGGTCGCCGACCTGGATGGGGTGGACGCCGCTCCCGTCGACCACCGCTGGGCTCTCCACGATAGCCCCCTCGATGAGGTTGCCCACCTGCCCCTCGTTGGGGAGGTTCACCTGGTACTCCAGGTGGCGACTGTTGGAGACGATCCCGGCGATGATGTGCATCACCCTCTCGCCCGAAAGCCTCCCCTTTACGTCCAGGGGCTCCTCGCCGTCGATGATGCGTTTCACCTTTACCCACTTGGCGTTGCCCGACTCCTCCATCCTGTCGATCCAGTTGAATCCCCGATCCTCCTCGGGGCAGACCTCCCAGGCGTAGGCGAGGTACTCCCCCATGTGGTTGTCGTCGGTGGAGGGGTAGAGGCCGAACCTGTCGTACATCGCCCTGCAGAGGGGCTGGAAGCCTGGCTCAGCCCTCCCGAGGGCATCGTCGAGGAGGGGGTAGGCGTCGTCCCCGTTGGTGAGCCTGAGCTCCAGGAACCAGCTGAAGTGGTTGAGGCCGGCGGAGACGCAGTCCAGCAGGCTCGCGGGGACACCCACCCTGCCGGAGAGGCGCTGCATCTGGTGCTCTACCTCGTGGCAGAGGCCGACGACGCTGACGTCGGTGTACCTCTCGATGGCGAGGCAGAGGCGTGGGACGGGGTTCGTATAGCTGAGCATTAGCGCGTCTGGGCAGAGGTCCTCCATGTCGCTGCAGATGGCGAGGATGGAGGGGACGTTCCTCATCGTGTGGAAGAGGCCGCCCGGGCCGCCGTTCTCCCCGATCACCTGCTTGATGCCGTACTTGAACGGGACCTCCCAGTCCCTCCTCCACCTGTTCATTCTGTCAACGGCGATGGAGAGCACCACGAAGTCGGCCCCCGCCAATGCGTCGGGCCTGTCGACGGTCCACTCGAGCTCGATCTCTGAGCCCGTCTCGTCCACGATCCTCCTGGCGAGGGAGCCCATGGTCTCGAGCCTCCCCGGGTCGATGTCGTGGAGCACAAGGTTACACCCGCGGAGGGCCTCGATGTTGGATGCGTCTAGGACGGAGTTGTACCCGAACTCACTGCTCCCCGCCCCGATGAGAACGATGCGAGCCATGAAAATCACTTATAACGATGATCTCAATAAAACTGTTGCAAAGTATAATGTCGCTCAGATCCACCGCTCTGAGTGGAGGCATTTGTGCCCTTTGTGAATGTAAGAATAATTATAACATTGGAAAAGGTTAGGAGTTTCTAGGTTTCCCATGGCTGATACAACACCCTCTTTTCTAGAGTCGGTGAGGGAAGCGGAGAAGAGACTGAGCCGAGTGCTAAATGGACGATGCGAGATTGCGGTCCATCACGGGCTAGATGAAAATTTAATGAAAGTTGTCCAGACTATAGATCATGAAAAATTCAGACAGGAACTCTGGTACAGCCGCGATGAGTTTGATTCCAGGAGGAAGAAGCGTGGATTCCTATGTCTGGTAGCGAGCCTCGATGGTAGAGCGATAGCCTTCGACTACGGGTACGAAGATGAAGAAGAAGGCACCTACTATTCGGACACCACGGCGACCCTCATCGAGGGAAAGAGGGTGGGCAGCACTCTGTTTTCGCTGGAGATTATCCATTCATATCAGCAGGGTTACAGGTATACGAAACTTTCAACGGAGGAGGTGGACGAGAAAGGGAGGCCCTTGACGCTCATCTGGGGTAGGCTCGGTTTTAGGACGGTGTCCAAGGATAGTTCGGAAGGCGTGGAGATGAGGCTCACCCATACCCCTCAACGGATAAGATCGTTGTATGAAAATTACATCTCAGATAATCAACCATCTGAGTAGTCATCGATGCAAGGGCCTCTGGGGCCCTCTTTCGGAGTAACGATTTATTATTTCCAAGCCTATTAAATCGTGATTACTTGTCTGATGAATACTTTGTACGCTGGTTTCAGGAGGAGGATGTAGAGCCCTTCATAAACGGTCTAAACGTGGACCTGTGGGATGAGTACAACGAGGACGTGTTCAGATGGAAGTTCCGTGAGGACCCATTCAACCTAGGATTCACGTCCATCGCCGTGGTAGAGCATGTCCCCTCGGGGAGGCCAGTGGCATTCAACTCGTTCCTGCCGCTGCAAGTGCGAAGGGGAAGTGAAGTCTTCCTGGTCGTTCAGGGCTGCGATGGCTTCGTCGACAGAGAGCACCGGAGGAGAGGGCTCTTCCAGAGGACCCTCCGGTTCCTGTCGGAGGAGATCAAAGGGAAGGCCCCGGAGGCATTGATCGGCTTCAACCTAATGGAGGCGGCGGGAGCTGCCCACAAGGCAGGCTCGGAGCTTGCATACG
>DATLAV010000207.1:0-5261 GCA_035527235.1 Patescibacteria group bacterium
TCCAATAGATTATGAGGTCTTTGAATACGATTGGAAATTTCTGATCTTTTTAGAAGAACCTCGTGTTCCAGAATCCGACTCTCCTCCCTCATACATTTATGTAAAAGAATATAGTTTAGTAAATTTATTTCAAAAAATCAATTAGAAAGGACAAATATAATCACTACAGTAAATAGATATAGTAAAATAGCACAGTTTTTAGAAGATAAATATAGTTATAATAAAATATATATTTTACTAATATGTAATTATAATGACCTTGATGCACGAGACGCTAGTAAATTAACCAGCTATATTTTAAATTTCATTACACCCAGTATTTTTTGGGATCGTAATCGAAAATTTTTAAAAGGTGCGCCAAAATGGCTTTTCAAGGAGAGTGATGTTTAGAATTTCCCAGGCGCTCGGGGGTGGGATTCGAACCCACGAACTCCTAAGAGATAAAGACCTCAACCTTAAGCCTTTGACCTAACTTGGCGACCTCCGCCCAACACCATTACCCATGCACCATGATTTTTTGTTTGCCCATTTCGAGTCCGTAAAGGACGGTCAACGCATAAACGTCCCCGAGCGCCTAGAACGGGAATACTCCTAGAGGCTGACATGAAGTGTGCTCCCGCATTCTATTCTAGGAGCCCGCTGACACACGCCACGTATTTGCCGGACTCCGTGATGCTGTAGAGGTTCTCCCGCCCCCGCTTCTCCTTCGTCACGTAGCCGGAGTCCTCGATCTTCGCCGTTATCCCCTTGTTCAGCCTCATGAGGAGTGTGATCTTCCCATCTCGATCTAGCCCGTCGGGGTCTTCCTCGAACCCCTTCACCCCCTCCCCGTGGAGGAACGCCAGGACCTCAGACGTCCTCATGCTCCCGCGCCTGTAAAGCTCCACCAGCAGCTTCACGCCCCTCTCGTCTGGGAGGCGTATGTTGAAGTTCTCTAGGAAGTGGATCTGCGGCTGGGTGACTATGGCGTTGCCATGGGCACGCTTCTCCTCGGTTGTCTGGCTATACCTGTTACACCTCACGTAGTAGAGCTTGGCGTCCTGGACCATTGCGGAGATGGAGGTGCCCACCGAGACGAAGGCCCCCCCGGCCGACATGTTGACGTAGACCGTGCTTCCCCTCTCAGTCTCCTCCCTCACGACCTTGCTCACCTTCGTTATGACGTCCAGCATGTCGAAGATGTTCGTGAGGACTGTGACCGTCTCAATGCCCAGGGCCTCGAGCCTCCTCCTGACCTCTCCATGGTAGTACGCCAGCAGCTTGTTCTCCTCCCTCACGGCGATGCCTGGGACCCAGGCGAGAAGGTAGACCCTGTTGGCCTTGAACCCGTTGATGACCTCAAACGCCCTCACCGCCCTATCAATCTCGTCCTCCAAGGGGATCACGTGTACGATCTCGACACCGCCCCCTATTGTCGTCAGCTTTGGCACCGTGAGTGACATGTTAAATATGTTAAAGATGTTAAACCAAATAAGTTTAATTATTTCCCCCTCGATCAGGTAAGATCCGTGGAGCGAAGGGATATGGTAATGACCGATGAGACGGGCACAACATCGAGATGGCTGTCCGGGATGCGGGGCTTCACCGTGGTCTGGATCGGTCAGTTCATCTCCCTCCTCGGAACTGGTATGACCGGCTTCGTCCTCACTATCTGGGCGTGGCAGGTCACCGGGGAGGCGACGGCCCTCGCCCTGGTCGGGCTCTTTACTTTCGCTCCCACTGTGCTGATGAGCCCCTTCGCCGGCGCCCTCGTCGACCGCTGGAACCGAAAGAAGGTCATGATGCTGAGCGACCTGGCGTCGGGCTTATCGACGGTAGTTGTATTGATTCTGATGGCCTCTGGCCGACTCGAAGTCTGGCACCTGTACGTGACAGGGGCCTTCTCCGGCGTCTTCCAGGCCTTCCAGTTCCCCGCTTACTCAGCGGCCGTCAGCATGATGCTGCCGAAGGAACAGTACGCCCGAGCCAACGGAATGATAGGCCTCGCTGGCGCGGTCTCCAACATCATCGCCCCCGTGGCGTCAGGTATCCTCTTGGGCGTAGTGGGAATCACTGGCATCATGGCCTTCGACGTCTTCACATTCATCGTGGCGATAGTAGCCCTCCTTCCGGTCCACATCCCCCAGCCCCCGTCAGCGGGAGCTGGACAATCCGATAGACCCAGCCTGCTGAGTGACTCCGTCTACGGTTTCCGGTACATCTACGAGCGCCCCAGCCTCTTAGGCCTCCAGCTCGTCTTCTTCTCCATCAACCTGATAATGAGCCTGGTCTTCCCCCTTATGGCCCCCATGATCCTTTCGCGCACAGGGAACGACACAGTCATCCTGGGGGGCGTCCAGTCGGCCTTCGGCGTTGGAGGCCTCCTCGGCGGAGTTCTGATGAGTGTCTGGGGTGGCCCCAAACGGAGGGTCCACGGAGTCCTGCTGGGCATGGCCTCCAGCAGCCTCCTGGGCACGCTCCTAATGGGGCTGGGGCGGGGACCCCTAGCCTGGGCGTTCGCCGCCTTCGCGACCATGTGCTTCATGCCGATAATAAACGGCTCCAACCAAGCCATCTGGCAGTCCAAGGTGCCCCCGGAGGTTCAGGGGCGCGTCTTCGCCACCCGCATGGTAATCGCCCAGATCGCCGTGCCGATAAGCATGGCCTTGGCAGGCCCACTGGCGGACTGGGTCTTCGGGCCCGCGATGATGCCGGGGGGCGCCCTGGCCCCCGTCTTCGGATGGCTCGTCGGCACCGGCCCCGGAACCGGGATATCCCTCATCTTCGTCTTTGTAGGCCTCGCAGGCGTAGTCGTGGGCCTCTCGGGGTACGCGTTCAACTCCGTGAGGAACGCCGAGGATATCATACCTGACCACGACGCCTCTGAGCAGATATCATGAAGGGTAATTCCATACTTTTCTTTCTATTATGAAGAGAACATCCGAAGAGACCCGTCTATCTGGGTCCCTGATTAGCCCTAAAAGGAGGGCCGCTGCGGGGAATCGAACCCCGACCAAGGGATCCACAGTCCCGTATGCTGCCACTACACCACAGCGGCCACGTGAAGAAACTAAACAATTCCATCCATTAAAAAGGCTTACTGAGGGGAGTGCCCGCTGACAATTATTGTCATATGAGTCTACCCTAGGTAGAGTCCAAGGTCCTCACAACAAGCCACAGGACCGCCTCCAGGCGGGCAGGTACTGCCCCCAAATCCATATCTTTGATACGTATAATGTCTTTTTCCCAATACCGGGAAAACTTTGGGTCTCGAAGGAGTTTTTTACCCTAATCGGCAATTTTTGAAAAGGGATATGTTTTTCATCTATTTTCTTTGTCCAAATTCGTTAGAAAACGTATATATTGAGATAATAGCTTGAAAGAGTCTAGAAAAGGGGTCTAACATGGAGGGGTTTGACGTGGAAAGAATCGGCAACTACCGAATACCGAACGTAGAGCCTGTAGACGAGCTTCCCTTCAGCCTGCCCGAGGTGGTCTCGTACATGGTCGCCGTGATGGGCACGTTCGGGGACCAGCTCACCACAAGGATAGGTCTGTCGATGCCTGGTTTATGCGAGGCAAACCCTTTACCCGCTTTCCTCATGAGATGCGGATTATGGCTGCCCTTCGACGCGATGATGGTGGTCCTTACAATCGGCCTACCAGCTCTCTTCATCCGGCGTTGCACCCTGGAAAATCGTTGGGTATGCCTAAGTCTCCCCCTCCTATTCGGAACAGCAAGACTCCTCGCAACTGTCTTGAACCTCAGGCTGATCCTGTAAACCGCTCCCACGGAGGAAGATGCCTGAATGGACGACGCGGAGAGGCCCTCTGGGGTCTGTATGTGGAGTGACCCACACAACTCCCCTTTTCTAGCCTACGGAGGTACCTAAGACCGTGAGCCGAAAGATTCAGACTGGAGTTCAGAACGAGACGATTCGACCGGAGGTCCCAGCCTGGGCGAGGGACAACCTAGTGCTCAAGCTGCTGGACGACCAGGGGATGAGGTTGGAGGTCAACTACGACCTCAAGTACCTGAACGGACTCTGCAGCAAGCCACTGATAGTCATCAGGAATAAGAGCTCATAGAGTCCGGTGCCTCCGCTTCGTTCCTCTCTTTCCTTTTTTCCCAATCTTTAAGAATAAAACACCCTATCATTATATCTGATTCTATGATCAAACGTGAGACAATCTACTTCCAGGATGGGGGCTCCGAGCACACCGACGTGACCCTAGAAGTCGCCCTGAAAGCCGCCAAAGAGCTGGGCATCGGCATGGTCGTCGTGGCCAGCAACAGCGGCGAGACGGGCGTCAAGGCCGCCGAGAAGTTCAAGGGCTCGGGGGTGAAGCTCATCGTCGTCGGCCATCAGACTGGCTTCCCCGTCCCTGGGGAGAACCAGTTCAAGCCTGAGAACGTGGAGAAGATCGAGACCCTCGGCGGAACGGTCAACCTAGGCTCCGACGTGCTCACCAACTCGATAAGACAGCGCCAGAGGCTCGGCCCCTCGCCACTGAGCATCATAACCCAGACGCTGATCATGATGAAGATCAAGGTCAACGTCGAGATAGTCCTCAAGGCAGCGGACTCGGGCCTGCTGGACCCCAGAGAGCTCTGCATCTCGGTGGCCGGCTCCCACAAGGGCGCCGACACCGCCGTCGTCTTCGAGGCGAACGACAGCGCCAACATCTTCGACGTCCGCCCCAGGGAGATTCTGGCGATGCCCCTCTCCCGCAAGAAGGCCGACGAGGAGTACATGAAGAAGAGGCAGTCAGCCAGTCGCTGACCCTCCCGTTCCTTTTTTAAGCTACCGGTGACTCGTGCAGGTCGTCAAAGTTCTAAAAATCTTCCCTGACCGGGCTCTCCCACGATCACCCCTTCATCAAACGTCCTCACTCCGCGGACGAAGGTCGCCACGGGCACCCCCTTAACGACCCGCCCCTCGTAGGGAGTCCACCTGTTCTTGGCAAAAGAGTCTTCCTCAGTTATCACATGCTCGCGATTCAGGTCGACGATGACGAGGTCCGCGTCTGAGCCCACCTCGATGACCCCCTTACGGGGATAGGCCCCCAGCACTTGCGCTGGGTTGGCAGATGTGATCTCCACAAGCCTCTCAAGGGGCAGCCGACCGTTGTTAACCTCGGTCAGAAGCAGCGGGAGCATCGTCTCTATAGCGGGCAGCCCCGGGGGCGACTTCCAGATATCCGTCCATCCCTCCTCCTTCTCCTCCCAGGTGTGGGTGGCGTGGTCCGAGGCCACGACCTCGATTACTCCCTCGTTCAGA
>DATLAV010000208.1:0-3549 GCA_035527235.1 Patescibacteria group bacterium
GGCCACGGAGGAGGCCCACGAGGAGGAGCCCGAGGAAGAGGAGGTCCGCTACGAGAACGCCGTGAATAAAGGCGACTTCATAATGGTGGAGATGACGGGGCGCGCCGATGAGACGGGCGAGATCATAGAGACCACGGACGAGGAGCTGGCACGCGAGGAGGGCGTCTACGACGAAGGCAGAACCTATGGTCCCAAGCTGGTGATCGTGGGCGACGGCTACGTCCTCAGGGGACTCGACCAGCAGCTCCCCGGCGTACCCTTCGACGAGGAGACCGACATAGAGATCCCGGCGGCGGAGGCCTTCGGCGAGCGGGACCCCGCGAACGTGCAGATGATCCCGTACAGGATGCTGCGCAGCAAGGGCGTCAACCCCGTGATCGGCGCCGAGCTGGAGATCGACGGGAGGCAAGCCACCGTGAGGAGCGTGGGCGCGGGCAGGGTCCAGGTGGACTACAACCACCCGCTTGCCGGCAGGAAGATCGTCTACAAGCTCAAGGTCACGGAGAACGTCACGGACGACAAGAAGAAGATGGAGGCCCTCATCGGCCGAAGGTTCCTGGGACTCGATACCGGCGAGTTCAAGCTCAAGAAGACTAAGAAGAAGCTCCGGATCGGGGTCCCTGACCAGATCTTCTTCGGCGAAAACATACAGATCGCCAAGAGGGGCGTCGCCCTGGACATTCTCCGCTACTTCGAGGAGCTCGACGAAGTAGAGTTCTACGAGACCATCAAGCGCAGCTAGGGGTTTGACCCCTTTGAAGCCCGAGGCAGCCGTGGTGGGCGCAGGCCCGGCGGGCATCCTCGCGGCTACCGTCATCTCATCGGGAGGGTTCACAACAAAGGTCTACGAGGAGCACCCCGTCATAGGGGAGCCCAACCACTGCGCCGGGGTGCTGAGCGTCACCGGCCTAGATAAGCTGGGGGTCGATCCCTCCGACGAGTTCATCCAGAACAGGGTCTACGGTGGACGCGTATACGCCCCGGACGGAGGGTTCATCGAGATCAGGGATAGGAAGCCCAGGGCGTACGTCGTCGACAGAGGCAGGTTTGACAGGTACCTAGCGGACGTCGCGATGGACGCGGGGGTCGAGTTCATGCTCTCCACCAGGGTCGAGGGCCTGCGGTTCATGGAGGGCACATGCATGGGCGTCAAGGTGGATGGCGGCGTGCAAGAGCCCTGGATAGTCGTGGACGCGGAGGGCGCGGGGGGCAGGCTGCTCAGCCGCAGCGGGATAGAGACGGGGCAGTCGGGCATCCTGACGGGCTATAACGCGGAGATCGGGGGCGTAGAGGTTGACCCGGAGCTCGTCGAGGTCTGGTTCGGCGACGAGTCCGCCGAGGGTTTCTATGCGTGGGTCATACCCATCGACGAGAGTACAGTTCGATGCGGCCTCGGCACCGCCGGGAGGGACGGCTACGACCGCCTCAATGGCTTTGTGAGGAGGAGGTTCGGCGCAGACAAGCTGCGAGGGGTGACGGCGGGCCAGATCTGCACGGGGCCGCCTGTGGATAGGGCCGCGTACAGCGGCCTACTCTTGGCCGGGGACGTCGCGGGGCAGGTGAAGGCCACCACGGGGGGAGGCGTCGTAGTGGGTGGGCTGTGCGCCCAGCTCGCAGGGGAGATGGCCGTTGACGCCCTCAGCTGCGGAGACACGTGCTGGGGGCGGCTATCCGAGTACGAGAGGCGGTGGAGGGGCCTCTACGAGAGGGAACTCAAGACTATGTACGCCGCTAGGCGTCTACTGAACAAGATGCCTGACGAGAGGTTCAACAGGCTGCTCGCGAGCCTAAAGGGAGCCGGCCTTCAGGGCGTGCTCGAGGACCTGGTGTCGAGGGGCGACATGGATATGCAGGCGGACATAATCAGAGAGGCGGCGAGGAACCCGAGGCTGCTGTACGTGCTCCTCCGCGGCGTCGGGGTGGCGGCTCTGCGAGAGCTGGTCTCGTTGCTGAGGTGACTGAGTTAGAGGTGGGGGAAGCCGGCTACCCGAGGGTCGTCGAGAGGCACAGGGGTTTCGACATCTGGTTCGACCCTAGGAGGGGCGTCTATTACGCGTCTCACTGTGAGCACACGAAGAGATCGGCTTCTATTGCCGAGGTCAGGAGATGGCTAGACGAGTATAAACGATAGACAGAACCCTAGGGTTTTCCATGGTTATTTTGGATTCGGTTTTGCTCGCTTAATCTCTCATACAGTATGGTCCTTCTCTTAACTTCATAGACTATCTTTAACCTACATTAACTGTGTTGAGTGGATCCATTCTTCCTTACATTGACCGTGGATAACTTCTTTCCAGCGTTTTTAAGGCATGTTTTGGTGCTTTTTTCTGTATCTAGGTTCTTTATCACCGATATGGAACGATGGTTCCAATTCGTTTCATGAGATTCTTTTTATTTTCATCAAATGATCTATACTCTGCTTACGCTAGTGGGGGGGCTAGTTGGTAAAGATATTTCATTTGGATGATGAGCCGTTTTACCTGGAGCTCACTAAAGATATCATGATGGCTTACGACATGGACGTGGAGATAGAGACCTCGACGTCCCCGACCGAGGCCATGGAGCGCGTGAAGGCCAGCGAGCCTGACTGTGTTCTGTCTGACTACAAGATGCCGGAGATGGACGGCATCGAGTTCACGAGGCGGCTGCGGGAGCACTCGGGGGTGCCGGTGATCCTGTACACCCATCACTCGGACGAGGAGGTGGCGGAGGAGGCGTTCCAGGCGGGGGTGAACGACTACGTGAGGAAGGCCAACGACGCCGAGCACTTCATAGTTTTGTTGAAGAGGATCAGGAACGTGGTGGATATGCACAGGATGGAGCTGGAGATGAAGAGACGCGGGTCTCCGGAGGCCACAGTGGATGGTTAACCGATCCCTGTTCCATAAAGCATGAAACCTGATTGCTCCTTTTTCACGCCATGAGCGCTGAGGCGAGCCTCGAGACTGTGGAGGCGGAAGCACCCAATGAGGGGTTCATGCACTGTCCACGGTGCGGCTACGAGCTCCCGGACAACCTTGTGATCTGCTGGAAGTGCGGGGCCGTTTTAAGGTAATCGTCTGAACGCGTTTATTGCTCATGCCTCTTTTGAGTCCTTGGGGTGGAACAGTAATTGAATCTATACGACTTTTTGAAGTTCCAAGATACCACCTGAACCTCAAGAACGGATTATCGTGGTTCCAAGCCGCTACGGTCTCTAAAAGATGATAACAACCATGAACAGAGAAGCTGATTTGGTCAGGTTCAATGTTTTGATGACATGAAAATCGTGCGGTCAATCTTTAAATAAGACTGCATTGGCTTTAGGAGTGGTTACGCGATGGCTACATGCATAAGCTGCGGACGAAAAGTAACACCCGAGGAGAAGGCCGTCAAGTTCAAGTGTCCCAGCTGCGGCGCAGTCACCCTCTGGCGATGCGAGAAGTGCAGGCTCTTCGGCCGAAAGTACAAGTGCCCAGCCTGCGGATTCAACGGACCATAGACGCCTGAAAGGTCTTTTAAGCCAAATATCCCCAGATCCAATTCGACTTTCTGTTCAGGGGATACCAT
>DATLAV010000209.1:0-16155 GCA_035527235.1 Patescibacteria group bacterium
GGGATTCGGAGTGGGCGGAACTGTTGTGGTTCAGGGTGCGGGGGCTATCGGGCTCCTCACCGTCGCCACGGCGAAGATTGCCGGAGCGGGGAAGATAATGGTCGTCGACATGGTCGATGAGAGGCTCAAGATGGCTGAGAAACTTGGAGCAGATCACGTCATTGACATGAGAGAGTACGGGACTTCGGAGGAGCGTGTCGCCGAGGTGCAGAGGCTGACGAACGGTCTGGGGGCCGATGTGGTCGTGGAGTGTGTCGGGGTCCCCGTCGCCGTCCCCGAGGGGATAGACATGACCCGCCGTGGGGGCAAGTTTGTTGAGGTGGGCCACTACACGGACCCGGGGACTGTCCCTGTCAACCCGCACACCATCTGCTTCAAGGACATGGACATATTAGGGAGCTGGACCTACCCGCCGACCCAGTTCGGAACCGTCCTGGAACTCATGAGGCAAAGCATGGACAGGCTCCCCCTCGACGAGGTGATGACCAAGGTGTACAGCGTCTCCGAGACCCAGAAGGCTATAGACGACATCAAAGCCCGGAAAGGAATAAAGCTGGCAATCAGCGGCTAGCATCAATTTTTCTTTTTTTTCGTATTCTGCAATGTAAATCTATTTCGCAAACAGAATCCTTGTAAGTGTTATATCGTTTGTTGGGCATCTGCTATGTGAACAGATTTGAATCTGCCATTCCACATCGTGGACGTCTTCGCCGAGGAGAAGTACACGGGCAACCAACTCGCCGTGTTCAGGGACGAGGAGGGGCTGCCGGGCGAACTTATGCAGCGCATCGCCAAGGAGATGAACTTCCAGGAGTCCACCTTCATAACCGGCTTCGACCTGGACAGCCTCGTCTTCAAGGTCAGAATATTCACCAAGGAGAGGGAGCTCCCCTTCGCCGGCCACCCGACCCTAGGCACCGCCTACGTCATCCAGCAGTCCATCATCGGGAAAAAGGTGGAGAAGGTAACCCTCGACCTCAAGGCGGGGATGATACCCGTCACCTTCAGCTACGTGGACGGCGAGGCAGACATCCTCTGGATGAAGCAGCTCAACCCCGTCTTCGGGGAGACCTACCCCCCCGGGCCCATAGCTGAGTTCCTGGGACTGAAACCCGGGGACATCGACGCTGACTGGCCCATCCAGGAGGTCTCCACGGGGGTGCCCTTCTTCATGATACCCCTCAGGACTAGAGACGCCGTCGTGAGGACCCGGATAGACCGGGAGAAGCTGACAGCCTACACCGAGGGAACCCAAGCAAAGGCGCCCCTGGTTTTCTGCAGGGAACCTGTGTACCCTGAAAACCACCTCAAGGTCCGGATGATCGGGTCGACGGGGGAGGACCCGGCCACGGGGAGCGCCAACGGCTGCCTAGCGGGCTACCTGGCGAAGCACAGGTACTTCGGCAGCCCCAAGGTCGACGTCAGGGTCGAGCAGGGATACGAGATCGGGCGCCCCAGCCTCCTCTACCTGAGGTCCGAGGACAGTGACGAGGAGATCGACGTCTACGTCGGTGGGAAGAACGTCATGGTCGCCAAAGGAGAATTCGTCTAATATTCCTCCGCTGCGCGCACGCTGGACGGTCCCCATCAACCCCCATGTCATCTGCATGAGAACTTGGACATCTTCGGGAGCTGGACCTGTCAGGGCTCCGGCTAGAGATAGAGACTGATGAGGGTGGTGAGGCCGACGCCGATCGCCGCCACACCGATCATGATCCTCAGCCGATCCGGGTTCACCCTCTGTACTACCAACGCCGCGAGGGGGGCCGCGCAGACCACCCCCGCTGTCAGGGCCAGAGGGAGCCCCCAGTCGATGGATACCCCCGAGTAGAGGAAAGTGAGGAACGCCGCGAGGCTGACGGGGAACTCCGAGAGGGCTTGGATGGAGACCGTCGCCTTCTCGTCGAGGCCCGAGAGAAGGCCGCCGGTGGTGATGATGGGGCCGAAGCCGCTGCCGCTGAGGCCCTTGTTGAACGCCCCCAGGAGGCTTATCGCCATGATCTTGTTCCAAGAGAAACCCAGGTCCAGACTCCGGCTGGCGAGCACGAACACCCCCGACGCAGTGACCAGCAGACCGATGTAGAGGCTCAGGACGAACTCGGATATCCCCAGGGCGACCCTTGCGCCGATGAGGCCCCCAGCTATCCCGAGGACGCCGATCGTCGCCGCTATCCTGAACGCCTCTCCTTTGACGTCGAAGTCGACATTCCCGAACCGCTGATGGAAGAAGGAGCTCACGATGGCGCTGACGAACGAGGAGAAGAGGACGGCAGGCACCGCCTCAAGGGGCGTGAACCTCATCAGCAGGAGGACCGGTGTGACGGTGAAGCCGTAACCCATCCCTAGGCATATGTCGACGAGGCCCGCGGCGAAGGATACCAGGGCCATGACCGCAAGCGTTGAGAAGGCGACCATCTTCCTATACCAGATGATACGGAAAGGGCTAATTTTAACTGTACGATCTGATGGGGTGGCTATCCTTCACGCTAGCTAGGACCCTCTCGGCCACGCCTCCTGATCGATGCCAAGAGCCAGCCCTATGACTACTCCTGCTATCAGCCGGGATCTGGCTGAGCACATCGGCTTCAGGGTTGAGGAGCTTCCTGAAAAGTTTTATGAGCCTTAACAATATCGACGTCGGCTTCTAGAGGAGGCCGTTGGTCGCCATGAAGTAGATGAGGAACGCGAATCCGCCCGCGGAGAGGAGACCTTCGTTTACGGTTCTGTTGGACGCCCCGAACCAGTGGAGTGCAACCTCGCGATGGGAGAACGGCCACAGCGGTCTGAAGCTGTGATGGGTGAACACGTCTCCGAGGAGGTGGCTGAGGATGCCGAGGAAGGCGCCCGCGAACCCCGCCCCGAACCACTCCATGTCCCCGAACCCGCTGTAGAAGAGCCACCCGGACAGCGCGCCCATGATCAGGGCGAACAGGGCGCTGTGGGTGTAGGTCCTGTGGGGGATATGGAGGTTGATGTCGATGTCCGGGAGCCCGGAGAGCATCGCCGCGAGGAGTATGACGACCACCCGCTTCTCCCCGTAGCCGAAGGGTATCATCGCCAGGGAGAGGAAAAGGAGGGTCAGTCCCGAGTGGCCCATGATGTACATCTTTCCTTCCATCGTGCCCCGAGGGATATATAGCGTAGCCTTCGCAACGTTTTTAGCCTTCTGAATGGGGGTTGAATCTGGTATGAGTAGGAGTAAGCGCCCGGTCTGCATCGGAATGTACGGCACCGAGGACGAGTGCCAGGAGTGCGACTGGCGTAGGGAGTGTGAGGACATGTCAGACAGCATAGACTCAGCGGTGACCAGGAAGGGGGAACACGTCCGCATCGTCAGCAAGTACACGGAGAAGAAGTACAAGCCAAGACGAGCTTAAGTCCCTTCTCGGGATCATCTCGAGCCATGGGGTGACCCTTGAAAGGGTTCGCCCTATATATCCCCGTACGTCATTCTGAGAAGTGAGGGTGTTGGGGCCAAGGACGAGGAGCCTTATAGTGATCGTGACCGCTATCCTAGCTGTCAGCCTTCTCGGCGTACTCTTCATGAAGCCCGACTCTGACCTGATCCTGTTGATGGTCGTACAGGGGAACATCGTCATCCCTGCGGTGATAGGCTTCGGGTGGATGTACATCCTTGACGAGTATCCCGACCGCCTGAGGCTACTCTCCCTCTGGAGCGCCTCGGTGCTGGTCATATGCCTCGCAGTCAACCTCTACACCGTGGAGACTTCGTCATGGGGTCTGATCGCCCCCGGCATGGTCCTCGCGACCGGCACGCTGGTGGTCATCTACCTCAGGGGCCTTTACAGGAGGGGGATAGGGGGCAGCGGCGCCATCATCTTGATGATTGCGTACACGGGCCTGACGTTCTGGCTCATCCTGAACAACCTCGTCGAGCTGAACCCGGTCCTCCTAGATCCCCTGTCGCCCAGCGGCAAGAACGTCCTGGGGGCCCTGCTGACGGACGTCAGCATGATGGGGACCCTGGCGAGCCTAACCTCCCAGATCTTCCTTCTGGACTACAACGGGAAGCTGCTGGAGCAGGAGGCCATGGAGTATATGATGAACGCGCTTGAGGAGAATGATTGCCGGGAGACCTGAACGGGGCTTCACCTCTTCCCCAGGAACTTGCGGGTCAGCTCCTTGAATAGTCCCTTGGTGTCCAGGACTTTGATCTCACCCTTCACCGGCTTGCCGTCGGCGCCACAGGCGGAGTACTCCAGCCTGGCGTAGGGCATCGTCTCCACATCGTCGATGGGGCTGCACAGCTTGCAGTGGACCAGTGAGCCGCTGATTCTGTTCGTCTTCAGGTACCTGGCGGCCTCACCGGGGGAATCGAATCTCAGCCAGCCGCCCCCCTCCTTGAGCTCGTTGACCCCCTTGAGGTCGGTCTCCTCGAGGATACAGTCGATGCAGTCGTCCCTGTGGAGGGTGTTCCTGAAGGATTCTATGTCGACGTCTAGCCAGAACATCGTAGATGATTGGTAACGGTTTTTTATTTAGATTACTGTGAGCGACGGGACGAATGTCAATCCTGAGGAACGACGCTCTCTGAGGCCAGCGCCTCCCAATCCCAGTTCACCGTGTCGGTGGCGCTCACGTACCTACCGTAGGGGATGCTTTCGAATCGTCCTTGGACGGTTCCGTACCCCCAGATCAGGAAGTCGCTTATCTCCCTGTCCCCGTCGGCGTTTAGCGCACAGCTGCCGCTGACCCCCTGGGTCCTCGCCGCCACCTCGGGTATGGTTTCGAGGAGCACTTCATCGTCTGTCGACCTAGACTCGAGAATTGCCCTGACGGCTATCATAGCGGCGTCGTAGGTGCAGGCCATCTCGAAGCCGAGGGGGGGATACCCCAGCTTCTCGTATCGCATGTTGAAGGCTGTGTACTCCTCGCTCTCGGGGGGCGCCGGGACGGGGGTGAAGATCTTTAGGTGGGCCGACTCTTCGGGAGCCTCTTCGATGAACTTGGCATTGAGGCCCATCCCCCAGCAGCCGAACCATGGGGCCGTGTAGAGAACGGGGTGCTCGTCCGCCCTCTCCACCAGCGGGATCATCTCGGTGAAGCCCATGAGGAGGACCGCTACACCCTCATCGCCGTACGTCTCGACGCCCTCCAGGACCTCTGCCTCGATCTTCCCCATCAACGAATCCAGGTCGTAGTCATCGAAGTCAAGCTTCACCCAGTCCAGCACGACGCCCCCTCCGCGCTCGTACTCCTCCTCGAAGGCCTCGTAGAGGCCGTATCCGAAGTCGATACCCACTGCTACGCAGGCGTTCACGCCGTAGCTGAGGAGGGCCTTGGCGGCGACCATGAAATGGACCGTGTCGTTGCAGGCCAGCCTGAGGTAGCTGTCCCCCGGGATGGATTGGCTGACGGCTGAGGCCGCGGGGCTGATGAGGATCATGTCGTGGGCCTCTGCGTAGCTCAGGCTCGCGCAGCTCTGGCTATTCCACGGGTGGCCTATGATGACTGTGACGCCCATGTGGTGGAACATCTGGGTGTTGAGGTTGGCGGATGCAGAGTCGCCGTTGTTGCTCGTCAGGACGAACTCGAATGTCGTGTTGTAGCCGTGGTCGGCGCTGTACTGGTTCGTGTCGGGCTCTATGAAGTCCTCTACGAAGGGTCTGATCTTGTAGTAGTCGTCGCTCGTGGCAGCCGTGACCCCGATCAGTATGGTCCGATTAAGGGTGTTCGATGGTTCGATCTCCTTCTCATGGAGGGCGTCAGTGAGCTGCTGGATCTGGCCAGCCTGATGGAGCACCTGGACTGCGAGGAGGCCGACTATCAACCAACCAATGATGGCGATCAGGGGCGTATGTCTCCTCAAACTGTCAGACATTTTCAGATCTTGCTCCGGGAAGCCGTCTGTATCCTGAGTCGATCAATCAGCGTGTTGTGTTAAGTCTTTTTGTGAAGAAAAATTAACAGAAGCTTCGTTCACGGTTTCTCCCATGGGCGTTCAACGTTTATACCTCGTAGAGGTGTTTACTTGACTCGGTGTTTGAGATGAGCAAGAGTGTCTGGCAGATATTCAGTGAGGAGTGCCCCGATGCGGCCGACGCCTACATCAAGCTGTCGTCGGCGATCAACAAGGACAGTGCCCTCGACGAGAAGACGAGGTGCCTCATCCTGGTGGGGATCTACTCGACGACGAGGGACCCCGTCGCGTTGAGGCACTTCACCCGGATGGCGTTCAACGCCGGAGCCTCGAAGGAGGAGATCCAGGCCGCCGCGCTGCTGGCGTTCAACACGGGCGTCTCGTCGGCGGAGCTGAGCATACCCCTGATCAAGGAAGTCGCGGACTCCCTCTGATCCCCTTTTTTATTCTGTGACGAGCTCCTGGAAGACCCTTGACTCCCCAGCCGCCTTCCTCACCCTGATGAGGTTGACGCCCTCCTCCTCGCCGTGACCGTGGTGGGTCACCAGTAGCACCTGCCCGATCTCGTTGCTGCTCCTCGCGATGTACTCCAGGAGCTGGGGGACGTTCTCCGAGTCGACGGCGTCGGTGGGCTCGTCCAGGATGAGGAGGTGGGGGAAGCCCATCACCCTGAGGAGCGCGAGGCGTTCGGAGAGGGCGAAGAGGCTCTCGTGACCTCCTCCGGCCCTCCACGCTGGCAGCAGCCTGCCGCTGCCTTGGGGCTGCACCTCCAAGATGTAGCGCTCCCTGTCGATGTGGCAGCCGGAGTAGACCTGCTGGTCGGTGAGCCTTTGGAAGTACTTGTAGGTGAGCCACTCCAGCTGGCGGAGGGTGTTCTCCCTGAGCAGCTTCTCGTACTCCCCGTAGTGCTCAACGATGGACTCGACGGCCCTGATCTTGGCCTCATACTCCACGATCCGGTCAAGGATCTTCCGGGAGGCCTCAAGGGTTTCACCGTAGCCCTTGAGCTGGACCTCGATCTCCCTCTCACGCCGCTCACACTCCTGGATTTGCGAGTTGACGAAGCGAACCTCAGCGTCGACCCTGGCGAGCTCGTCCCGGAGGGCTCTCAACTGCTTCTCGACCTGCCCCCTGGCGTCGTCGAGATCTTCGAAGGGGGCTGCCAGCTCCTCCCCGGCCCGCGCCAGCAGCTCCTGACTCTCCCTGCGTATCCGCTCCCCCAGGTTCGTCCCCTGGGTCTTGAGCTGGGAGATGGACCTCTTGAGCGCCTCGACGTCGTGTAGCTGGTCGAGAAACCTCTTTAACGCTACCTCTGCCTCGTTCTTCCTCTGCCGTGCGCGGCGTATCTGGTCCTGAACGTCGGCGATCTCCTTTTCCAACCCTTTGAGGGTCCCGTTCCTCTCGTCGATCTCCTTACTCCAGCCAGCCATGTCAGCCTCAAGGAGGGCGGGGTCGATCTCCTGGCCGCACTTGGGGCAGACGGTGACGCCCTGCTCCACGAGCTCCCTGTGCTCCCCCAGCTGATGGCTAAGCCTGGCAATGGATGCGTCCAGCCGCCTCCGTTCGGCTGTGAGGTCGTCCTCGAGTATCCTCCTGAGCCTATCCTCGGTTGTCTCGGCCTTCCCGCTGCGGTCCTGGAGCTCGGCGCGTCTGACCTCCGGCTCGGCCCCCAGCTCCTCGTAGCGCTCCTCGAGCTCCTGCTGCCTGTCCTCAAGGCGTCCCCGGAGGACCTCAAGCTCGTTCATCCGGTTCTCGAGGCCCCTGAGCTCCATGGCGAAGGACTCGACGGCCTCAACCCTGTCCCTGGCGACGTTGAGATCAGCCATCTTCGACCCGAGCCCCTTGGAGAGCTCATCCCTACGGGCGCATACATCCTGGAGCTGGTCTTCGCAGTCGGCGATGGAGGCCTCGGCGTTCCTGATACGCTCCTCGATGGCCCCCTTCCCCGAGATGCCGCCCCGCTCCTCCAGGCTTCTTTTTACATCCTTGAGCTGTTCCCGTATCTCGACGGGGGTGGTGAGGCCGAGGATGGCGTCCATCCTGTTCCTCGGGGGATTCAATATCTCGACGAACTCCTTCTGCTGGGCGTAGACGACGTTAAAGAAGACCCCCTTGCCGACGCCCAGGAGCTCCCTGAGTTTGGACTGGATGTCCCGTTCCCCCGTGTAGGCATGGTTCTCGCCCTCGACGTCGAGGTAGGACTTGCCCCTGAAGCCACCGTCTTTGGTGGCGACGCCCTCGCGGTGGACCTTCACTTTCTGCTCGGAGTAGGGTGCCTTGAATGTGACTGTGACGCTGAGCTCCCCGCCTCCGAGGGGGAGGAGGTCCTGCTTCCTGACCCCCGGGACGTCCCCGAAGAGGGCGAAGAGTACCGCCTCGAGGATCGTGGTCTTCCCCGCGGCGTTCCTACCGCTGATCTTGTTGACGCCCCTTGAGAACCTGACGGTCTGCCGGCTCCTGTAGGACTTAAAGCCCTGGAGGGTGAGCTCCTCGATCAACCCTCCCCCTCCCTGAAGCCGTGCTCCTCGAGGCGCTTCACCCACTCTGAGACGAGGGGTGCCCTCCTCGTGGGGGTGAGGAGCCCGGTCTGGACGCTGGCGTCCTCCTCCAGCACCTCGCCGACCCGGACGTGCATCTCCCTGATCTGCTCGGCGAACTCGCCGAAGCCGGAGAAGAACTCGAGGACGTCGACCCTGTCCCTCTGGGGCCTCACTGCCATGGGGGGCGGCTCTAGGTTCATGGTGTCGACGTCGACGTAGAGGAGGAGGGGCTCCTCGGTACGTAGCTTCTCGACGGCGTCCAGGGGGATGTCGCTGGGGAAGCCCTCGCTGAGGCCACCGTCGACCCGCACCCTTAGGTAGCCCTCCTTCCCTGACTCCCTGAGCTCCTTGATGAAGGACTCGACCTCACCATTGATGGCGTCCCCGTACCACGCGGGGGGCCGTCTGCGCTCCGAGCGGACGTCCACCTTCTTCATGTGGTGCATCGGCTCGATGGGCACCCAGGTGAACACGGGCTCATCGCCGTCGGCGTCCACGATGTATAGGCCCTTGTCGGGGTCCTCGGCGAAGTCGTACATCTCAAGGCTGCCGGGGGTGATGATCCAGCCGCCGTTGGGGAGCCTCCGGGGCCTGCATCGGCGGTGGAAGTGGCCTGTGACGACGAAGGCGGGGTCGACAGAGGCGAGCTGGTCGAGGGTGACGCTGCCACTGTAGGGGGGGACGTCGTTGTAGCCCCGGACGAAGGCGTGTAGCATGATGACCTTGGTGCCCTGGGCACCCTCGAGGGCGGGCCTCGCGAGCTGGTCGAACGCCCTCTCGATCTCATCGTAGTAGCTGAGGCCGACCACCGTCAACCTTTCGTCACTGTAGGTGATCTCGTCGTCGTCGAAGGCGTGGAGGTAGTCGGCGAGGGGGTGCTTGATGTAGTCTAGGGTGTCTGACTGGGGGCGGCCGTCGTGGTTGCCCCTGATGATCAGGATCTTCACCCTCCTGCCGTGCCTACTCTCCGTCTGCTCGGCGAGTCTGTAGAGCTCGTCATGGGCGAACTGGACGAGGTGGGGGCGGAGGGTGCGGCGCTCGAAGAGGTCGCCGCAGAGGAAGACGTAGTCAACCCCCGCCTCGATGATGGCGTCCACCGCCTTGGTGAAGGCGACGTTGAAGGCTCTCCGCCTATGCTCGGCTATGGCGAGGGGGATGCTGCGGCCTATGTGGGCGTCGGCGAGGATGGCAAACCTCAACTCTCTTATCCTATGACGTTTGTTGCCTGTCTTTTTCAAAGGTTCGGTGGAGACGAGTGGCCTTCAGTCGCTTTTGAATAGATGAAAAAAGAAGGGGTGATTTAACGGTCACACGGCTTCGGCGTCGGAGATCTTGAGCGCCTCGTCCAGGACGCCCATGCCCTCGTCGATCTCCTCTTCGGTGACGATGAGGGGCGGCGCCACGATCAGCGTGTTGATGATGTTGACCATGTAGACTCCCATCTCCATTGCGACGGCGCTGATCCTCTTCAGCATGTTGGGCTGGAACTTCTGCTCCCGGGTGGCGAAGGGTCTCTTGGACTCCCTGTCCCTCACCAGCTCGACGCCCCAGAACAGCCCCTTCCCCCTGACGTCGCCGACGGAGACGTGGTCCTCCGCCAGCTCGGCGAGGCGTCTCCCCAGTACTGCCCCCATCCTAGCGGCATTCCCGACGAGGTCCCTCCCCTCGTACTCCTTTATGGCCGCTAGGGCGGCGGCGCACCCCAGGGGGTGCATGGCGTAGGTCTGGCCGTGGCTGAAGAGGTTACTGGGCTGGTCGAAGTGGTCGGCGATCCTCCTCGTCGTCATCGTCGCCCCGAAGGGAAAGAATGCCCCGGTTATCCCCTTCGCCATCGACATGATATCCGGCACGACGCCCCAGTGCTCGATGCAGAACATCTTCCCGGTCCTGCCGAAGCCCGCCATGACCTCATCGTCGATGAGCAGCGCGCCGTGCTCGTCGCAGATCTCCCTGAGCCTCGGCACATACTCGTCCGGGGGCACCAGGATGCCGTTGGAGCCCACGATGGGCTCGATCACCACCCCGGCAACCGTCCCGGGCCCCTCCATCCTGATGATCTCGTCGACGTACTCCGCGCAGGTGACGCCACAGCCCGGGTACTCCTTCCCGAAGGGGCACCTATAGCAATAGCAGTCGGGAGCCCTCACGACGCCAGACATACCGATGGCGTACTGGGTCCTCGGATCCCCCGTCAGCGCGATGGCCCCGGAGGACGAGCCGTGGTATGACCTGTACCTTGAGACGAGCTTCGACCTCCCTGTGTAGAGGCGGGCGATCTTGATCGCGGCCTCGTTTGCCTCGGAGCCGCCGTTCGTGAGGAAGCTCTTGGAGAGGTCCCCTGGGGCGATCTCAGCGAGCTTCTGGCCGAGTAGCGCCGCCGGCACTGTCGCGAAGCCGGGGGCGGCGTAGCAGAGCTTCCTCGCCTGTGCGGCTATCGCGTCGACGACGGCGCGGTTGCCGTGCCCCAGGTTGCTGCACATGAGCTGGGATGAGAGGTCCAGGAACCGCCTCCCGGAGAGGGAGGTGAAGTAGACGCCCTCCGCCTCCTCGACGACCAAGGGGTTCCAGGTGTCCTCGTACCTCCAAGTCCCGTAGACATACCTCTTCTCCAACTCCTTGTAGTGCTCCTCGTCGCTCATGGTTCCGAGTCGTCCCTCATGGGATATAATATTTAGTAAGAGATCCTGGATGGATCTCTGATAGGAGGTTGTCTGGATTGGAGGCTGACCTTGTACTGACCGGGGGGAAGATCGTGACCATGGACGGGGAGGGGACCGTCGCCGAGGCAGTAGCCGTCAAGTACGGCAGGATCGTGAGGGTGGGGAGCGTGGGTGATGTCGTCCCCCTCATCGGTGGGGGCACCAGGGTGGTCGACCTCGGGGGGCGCACCGTGCTCCCCGGGTTCATCGACAGCCACTGCCACATGATCTCCGAGGGAGCGAGTAGGATGCTCAACGTCGACCTCAGCGAGGAGACGGGTGTCCACTCGATCGGGGACCTTGTCGCCAGGCTCAGGGAGCGGGCGGAGGGGACGCCGGCGGGGGGATGGGTCAAGGGGTACCAGGAGGACGATTCCAAGCTCGCGGAGAGGAGGCACCCAACGAGGTGGGAGCTGGACGAGGTCAGTGGCGACCACCCCGTCGTCATCTCCACGGTGGGGGGCCACTTCAGCATCGCCAACAGCCTCGCCTTCGAGCTGGTGGGGGTGACGAGGAAGACGCCGGACCCCGAGGGGGGCAGGTTTGACAGGGACCCCGAGACCGGGGAGCTAACGGGGGGCCTCCACGAGAAGGCGATAGGCCTCGTTGTGAGGGGCGAGACCACCGGTCCCACGAGGGAGCAGTCCTACGAGGGGGCGAGGAGGATCCTGAGGGAGTGCGCCGAAGCGGGGATCACCTGCGTCTACGACACGGTGGGCCGCTCGGAGATTAGGGCCGCCTTGGACCTCAAGAACGCGGGGGAGCTCCCGGTCAGGGTGAGGATAGACGTCAACATCGGTCTCTTCCCCGAGCTCAGCGCACTTGGCCTCTACAGGGGGCTGGGGGACGACTGGCTGAGGCTCTGCGGCCTCAAGTTCTTCTTCGACGGCGCCATTAGCGCCAGGACCGCTGCGGTCACCGAGCCCTACCTCAATAAACCGGGCTTCTACGGGGTGATGGCCACCACCCGGGAGGTGGCGACGAAGACCATCATGGACGCCTACGCGGAGGGGTATAGGATCTCGGCTCACGCCAACGGCGACGCGGCGATCGTCATGTTTCTGGACATCATGGAGAAGGCCCAGTCCAGGTATCCCCGGGAGGATCCGAGGAACAGGGACATCCACTGCACTGTCATCACCCCCGAGCTCGTGGAGCGCATCAGGAGGCTAGGCATCCTCCCCACCATCTTCGGCCCCTATGTCTACTACCACGGCGACAAGCTGATCCCCGCCTTCGGCGAGGAGCGGCTGGAGAGGATGTTCGCCGCCAGGTCCTTCTTGGACGCCAGGGTCAGGGTCACCGGGCACAGCGACCACCCCTGCGCTCCCTTCCCCCCGCTTATGGCGATCCACGGCCTTGTGAACAGGACTACCAAGGCGGGGAAGCCCATAGGGCGGAGCCAGAGGGTGTCCGTCATGGAGGCGATCCGGCTCTACACGGTCAACGCCGCGTATCAGAGCTTCGACGAGGACAGGCTCGGCTCCATCGAGGAGGGGAAGCTGGCGGACATGGTAGTCCTCGGGGGGGACATCCTCACCGTGCCTACCGACGAGATCATGGACATCCCGGTCGAGATGACCATCATCGACGGGGAGATCGTCCACGAACTGTGAGGGGAGGGGCCCCCTCAGTCAGCCCTCTCCTCGGGCTCCTTCACCTTCAGGATGGCAGCGAAAGCTCCGACCAGCAGCAGCCCCGCGCTGACGTAGAAGATCAGCTGCTTCGAGCCGCCCCCGTACATCGCCCCTCCCAGCACGCTCCCGGCGCCCCAGATGAAGGCCCACGAGACGCTGGCTATGGCCGCGAAGCGCCCCCGGTACTCCCTTGGGGAATAGTCATAGAACATCGCCTCCCATACGGGGTCGCCGATGCTGCTCGAGACGACCAGCAATAGCCTCGCTACAAGGATGGCCTGGAACCCCCCGGCGCCGGCGAACATGAGGAAGGCAACTGGCCAGAGGAACATGCACAGAAGAATGAACTTCATCCGCCCGTGCCTGTCCGATGCCCTGGCCAGCAGCGGCTTCAGCACGATTGTGACCAGCATCACTAGGGTCGTAGCGAAGCCCCACTGGGCCGCCGTCACCCACACCACCTCCTTGGCGTAGATGACGAAGTAGGCCTCGGTCACCGCCCAGGCGAAGGTGAAGACGAAGTCGATGGGCAGGAAGGTCCAGAGCTGAATGGGCAGGTCCCTGAACGTCGCCACGAAGTCGGAGAAAATCTCCTTGACAGCCGACTTGGAACCCCCATCGATCCCCTTCCCGTTCTCCAAGGTCTCCTCGACTTACCTGTACCTCAGGAACGAGGACACCGACGCCATCACGAACGTGAACGAGTAGGCGAGTCTCATCGCCGGCAGCAATCCTTTAGCGTCTATGACAAGGCCGATGGTGTAGGGCGAGATGATGCCGAAGAGTGAGGGAACCACCTGCCTTAGGGCAAGGGAGAGGGCCCTGTTCTCGGGAGTCGTTGAGTCTGCCATTATAGAGATGAAGGCGGGGTCCCTGAAGCCACCGAAGAGGGAGTCCAGTGCAAAGGCGACGTAGATGTACCTGTAGTCGGGAGCGAAAGCGAAGATGAGCTGGTTCACGGCTGTGAGGAAGCTTACTGTGTAGAGGATCTTCTTACGTCCTAGGGCGTCTGCGAGGTAGCCCCCGAAGAGGGATGGAACTATCCTGGTGACGGTTCCCAGTGCGAAGGTGAGGCCGATGTCCACGTGCCGGCCTCCGAGCTCTAAAACGTATAGCGCGTAGAAGGGCCACGACATGGCATTTCCGATATTCCACAAACCTGAGCTGAGAAGCAGAACGCAAATATTACCCTTAATAAAATCCCATCTACCCGCTGGGTTTTCAGGCATATCTATTAGTTAATATCTCAATCAGCGCTCAGGTTATGGAGTATTGACAGGAACCAACAATAAAAATTTTCCTGAAAATAAAAACGCTGCGCTAATATTTTATCTTATGATCTCAAGATTGTTTATGGATCAGATTAAAATGCCAGATACCATGGATGGGTATCTCGACGTCAACGCATCCTACGACAACGACTCTGTTATTATCAGCCTCGGCGGCAGGGAATACCGTATCAAGTACCCTGAGGACATCTGGAACCCCCTGAGGGAGGATGTCAAGACGTCCATCGTCGATCACCTGGCCTTCCTCGCCACCAACTACCTTCCCATAGTCGCCGAGAAGAAGGGAGTCAGATACAATACTCGCCTGCCCATGTTCGACTGTTTCTCCTTCAAGAGCAATGCCATGGACATGCCCTCCAGCGCCGTGCTCGACTGGAGAAACCCGTACGACTACGTAAGGGACTACATAAACCTGGACTTCGTCTTCAGCTCAGAGAGACCTATCGTTTGGAGGGAGACTTTCGAGACGGATGACACGGTGATCATTTCATTCACATCCGGAAAGGAGAGCCTCCTCACCCTCGCTGTCTGCCTCGAGCTCGGCCTTAATCCCATCCTGATCAACATCGTGGAGCCCTCCAATACGTACGAGAAGAGGCACAAAGCGGAGATCTTGAAGGGGATCAATGAGGAGTTCAAAGTCCAGTATTACACGGTCCCCCACGAGGTCGGGCTCTTCCATGACGCTAGGCACATGGGCCTGAGGCCGACCTCCTTGGGCTGGGGGAACCAACTCATGTACTACCTGTTCATCTACCTCCCGTTCATAATCAAACACAGGGCCAAATACCTCTTCTACGGCAACGAGCACAGCTGCGACTTCGAGGTGACCTCCCCCGAGGGCTTCCGCTCCAACTTCTGCTACGACCAGAGCAGCCACTGGACGATACAGCAGGACATAATCCTACGCACCCTGACCGGAGGTTCGGCGTCGGTAGGGAGCCTCGTTGGCCCTCTCAACGAGATCGCCGTCGTGAAGTGCCTCCACAAGGGCTTCCCTGAGCTGGCGAAGTATCAGATGTCCTGCTTCTGCGAGGACGAGGTAACCCGGGAGTACAGGTGGTGCTGCAACTGCTCCAAGTGTGCCAGGAACTACGCATTCATCAAGGCCATCGGCGGGGACACGGAAAAGGTCGGCTTCTGGAGGGAGATGTTCAGCGAGGAGTGCGAGGGCCTTTTCTCAGCTCTTAACGGAAAGGAGACCTACGGCTTTGACAGGAGCGGCCTCGGAAGGGAGGAGCAGGAACTGGCGCTCCTGTTGGCTTCGAATAGGAACCGGGGAGATCCCTTCCTGCAGAAGTTCAGGGTCAAGACGGATCTTGGCATGCGCTGCGAGGAGGCCGACAATGATCCACTGAACTCACTGGAAGAATACTACTTCACGCCACAAGAGTATCCGGCAATACCGGAGGATTTCAAGGAAAGGGTGTACGAGATCTATGAAAGACTGCTTAAGAGCCCAGAAAAGTGACCACCCTCAGTGTCTCCTCCCAGTCAAAACCGCCAAATACGTCCTCTCACCTGAGGGCTTTTTCTTAGAGTAGTCGGCTAGGGCGGCCAGGGAGGAGGCCGACGCGGGAAGGACGAGAAGCCCCTCCTCGTTAGCAAGCATCTCGGAGAAGGCGACGAGGACGTCGTCAGCCACAAAGGTGGCCCATCCGCGGGAACTCCAAAGGGCGTCCAAGGCCTCCTGTCCATCTAGGCATCGCCAGCTCACAAGCGGCTCGTTATGCTCGGTCTCATCTATCTCGGAGGGCTCAATGTCCCTGATCCTCTTCTCTCCACCCAGGAAGCAGCTCACGACAGGGTTCCCGCCGGCGGTACTGGCGGCGACCATGACAGGGACCTTGTCGGTCTCGCCGTCTTCACTGAGCCTCTTGAAGCCCAAGTGTATGCCGGCGATGGTGGTGCCGTTACCCACCGGGACAGCGACGACGTCTGGAGCGTACCCCAGCCGCTCATATATCTCGTAGGAGATCGTGGCGTAGGCCTCCATGGAGGCCCGGGTGTTGGCTTTGACTCCGGGATTTGCGTTGAACCATCCCAGCCTCTCCGCCTCGTTGCCGGAGAACTCGACGACCTCTTCGTACGTCCCTGGAGCCCAGTGGA